>CAUFVC010000015.1:0-14671 GCA_959029275.1 uncultured Eubacteriales bacterium
CTGCGAGCTCATTTTTCAGGAGTTGTTTCCCCAGGCTTCCTTCGCGGAGTGTTGGAAGCTCATGCATGAGCATCGCTCGGCTGTCATGCGGGAAGAGGGGATTCCCGTCAAACCTGGATTGCGAGAGCTCATGGCATACCTCCACGGGAAGCGCTGTCCCATGGTTTTGTGTACGTCCACCAGCGAGGCGATAGCGCGACCCTTGCTGGAAACAGTGGGAGTGTACGCATATTTCAGCGCCGCTGTGTTTGGCAATATGGTTACAAAGGGAAAGCCGGCCCCCGATATTTATATGCTGGCCGCTGACGTCATAGGCGCCGCGCCGGAAGATTGCGTTGTGCTGGAGGATTCCTTTAACGGAATTCGAGCCGCCCACGCCGCGGGGATGCAGCCCATCATGGTGCCGGATATCCAGCAGCCCGATGACGAGATCCGTACTCTGTATAAAGCCATCTGTGAATCGCTGTTCGATGTCTGCAAGCTATTGCAATCCTGGGGGGTATAGGTATGGCGGAGCCATATGAGAATCTAGTTCTTTACCACGGCCGGCCGGAGGACTCACGGCTGCCCAAGGAAATGGCAGTCTACCATCTGCTTGACTCCTTGGGGGTGCCATATGTCCGGGTGGACCATGAACCCATGGCCACCATGGAGGACTGCCGCGCCATCGATGAGATCCTGGGGATTGAGATCTGCAAGAATTTGTTTTTGTGCAATCGCCAGGAGACACAGTTCTATCTTTTGATGATGCCCGGAAGCAAGCGATTCCAGACGAAAGCGCTATCCGCCGCCCTGGGCAGCAGCCGGCTGTCCTTCGCCCCGCCCGCGCGGATGGAAGAGCTGTTAGATCTGACCCCTGGCTCTGCCAGCGTAATGGGTCTCATGAACGATACCCAGGGGCGGGTGAAATTTTTGATGGATGTGGAGGCGGCAAAGCCGGCATATTTTGGATGCCATCCCTGCATAAATACCTCAAGCTTGAAGATTGCGACGGCAGATTTATTTGAGAAGATTTTGCCGGCCATGCATCACGATGTGACCTTCGTTGCGCTGTAATTGAAAGAAAATTGTAAGAAAAAAAGGGTTACGAATTTAGATGATCAGTTGTATAATAAGCGATAAAAACGTATACGTGTTATAGAAATAAAATAGTATCGGGTGTGGAGTTGCGATAGTAAAAGGAGTGTAAAAAATGAAAGATAAAACCCATAACATACTGATAGGGTTCCTCCTCGTATGTATGTTTATCTTTAAGTTTATTGTGTTCTATACGACGGCGGGGATTTCCCTGATCAGTTTTAGCTTCCCATTCAGTTTACTTTTCTTCGGCATGGTTCTGTATCTCATCTTTTCCAACCGCCGTTGGTCTATTAGAAAAAAATGGGGCTGGTATCTGGCGTGGAATGTGCTGGTATCGGGGCTGATGTTCATAGATCTGTATTACAACAGTTATTTCGACCAGTTTCCGGTTATCGCCCTGCTGGGACAGCTCAGCATGTTGGATCATCTTCAAAAGACCATGGCGAAGATGTTTAACTTCGCCTTTGTGGTGATTCTGCTGGACCTTCCGGTTTTAGCTGTCCTGACGGCCAAGAAGGTTTCCTTTTCCATTCCCAAGTGTGTGGCTGCCAGGGTTGGGTCTGTGGCAATCATGGCGGTGTATCTGTTGACGGTGGTGCTGCCCACCACGCCGGTGGATATGGTGACGGCTCTCCAGAGAAGTGAGATCTTTTCTTTTCATGGGCATGATGTGCGGAATTTCCTGACGGGCTATAATTCGGTCCAGGCGCTGGAGGCATTGGCGGAGAATGAGGATGCGAAGGAGTCCATGTCGGAGGTTTCAAAGTCCCGGTATCACGGCCTGGCGAAGGGGCGGAATCTCATTGTCGTCCAGCTGGAGTCCTTTCAGAATTTTCTTATCGGTGCGTCCTATGATGGGCAGGTGATTACGCCGAATCTAAATGCGCTGCTGGGGGAAGATACGCTATATTTTGACCATTATTATCAGCAGATAGGGAAGGGAAGCACATCGGACGCAGAGTTTGCGAGCCAGAACTCCTTTCTTCCGGTTATGTACGGTCAATCCTACACCAGATTCAAGGACAATGTGTTCTATGGGCTGCCGTGGATCATGCGGGAAAATGGGTATAGCGCCACGGCCTTTCACGGGTACGTGGCTGAGTTCTGGAACCGGGATGAGGCGTATCCTCAGCAGGGCTTTGAAGATTTCTACAGTGCGGAGGATTTTGTGGTTACCGATGACAATACCGTGGGCTGGGGTCTTGGCGATGAAAGCTTTTTCCAGCAGAGTGTGGCGGTTATGAAGTCGCTGCCGAAGCCTTTTTATTCCTTTCTTATCACGCTGACCAGCCATAATCCTTACGATATTACCGACCGGTATGAGGGGATCCGGTTGAGGCCGGAGCAGGAGGGTACCCTGTTTGGAGAGTATCTCAATGCCGTTCACTATACTGACGCCGCCATTGGGACGTTTCTATCGCAATTGAAAGAAGAAGGACTGTATGACAATAGCATCATCGTGTTTTACGGCGATCATTTTGGCCTGAAAGCTACGGACGAAGAGAACCAGGAGCAGATGAGCGCATTTTTGGGACACACTTACGATTACGATGAGATGTTCAACATTCCGCTGATTGTACACATTCCCGGTTCCGGTGTCTCCGAGACTATCAGCACGGCCGGAGGGCAGATTGATTTTATGCCGACCATCGTGGATCTGATGGGATACAATGACAGTGTGCGCGTGGCCCTGGGCAAGAATATTCTGACACAGGAGGAGGGCTTTGTGGTATCCCAGGCCTATATGCTCAAAGGGTCTTTTATTACCGACGACATCGCGTTTGAGATTTCAAAGGACGGGATCTTTGAGCACAGCCGCGCGTGGAATCTTCACACGAGGGAGGCCATCGAGGACATCACTCCTTTCCGTGAGCAGTATGAGAAGGCGCTGCAATTTGTGGATCTGTCCACGGCGATGCTGGAGCAGAATTATATGCAGTTTACCTGCAATGTTCCTGTGGAGAGGCTGCCGGTCAACGGCGTGCGGGGGTTGATGGAGCGCGCGGGGGCTTCCGGCTCAGACCTGGGGGACTATGAGGACTTACCGTAGCCGCCGCGCCTGAGATACAATCGTTTCCAAGGGGGAGAATGTTGCTTTGTCACATTCTCCCTTTTGTGATTTCCTGCCAAAACGTATAGACCGAATAATCTAACGGTATATGTGGAATCACAGGGCTTACTATTTTTTGGTTAATATGTAAATCCTCTTGAATTGTTTACATTTTTGTGGTAATCTTACTATACATTATGTAGATTGAGGTGAACATATTGATAATAAATCAATCCGTAGGCATTCTTGATGACATGATAAACTCTACTGTAATTTACTTTGACAGAAGGGCCGTAGAGCGCAAATATTTGAGCCATGGCATTGACATTGATATGGCATTCTCTTACTATGATGAGTTGAGACGGTCAAAGAATAAGCTGGATCCCCCTGAGTGTCTCTATCCTTTCTTCCATCTATATAATGATCGAGAGTGCGTCTTCTCAGAATACTTTCAGTCCAACTATAATTTCTGTGAGGACGCGATTGATTCGTTTATCTATAAAATAAAACATTCGGGAACGTTTCAAGATTTTGTCTTGTCCTATTATCTATCGGATTTCAGCGATACAGTATCGATTGATGAAATTCATAGGCGGAATGGCGAGAGCATCGCGCATGGCTTAGCTTTGCTTAGCCGGCGCGTGGATATCGAACATTTCGCATTCATGTTTTACCACTTTTCTTCTCTCGTTGACACGCTGCTCGATTATCTCAACCAGCTGCGCGCGCAGATCGAGGTCTTTCACGAAAGACATAAAAAGGATACGGATCGGGTGGTGCGGGAATTCATATCCGAGGATAACCAGGCGATGGTTAGGCGATATCGCTCCGATTGTATGAGCGATATCGACAAATTTGAAAAGCAAACCTATTCTGTCTGTTATCTAAACAAATATCTCATTATGCGCACATATGCTTTTGATCGAAATCGATATGGATTCCTATTGGGATGCAATTGTTGCTCCATATTGCTGCGGCCTGTTGATTACAGTTTTATGTCCGCTACATCGGTCCTAGTCTCCCTTGGCCATGAAGTGAAACTAGAAATTCTAAATGAATTGCAAGTTCGGGAGATGACCATCTCCCAATTGGGGAGAAAGCTGAATCTCGCCCGCACATCCATTTCCAGATATGTGGAGGATCTTGTATCCGAGCTTGTCCTCATCAAAGCAGCGAAAAATGGTCCTGAGATTTATTATAAGATCAATCCAACGTATTTACATAGGGCAAAATTTCTAATCAATGAATATCTTGATCGATTGATTGACAGGGCCAGCGGCAGAAATAGGGCGTAAGATTGATTGGTTGGTATTCCAGTACCGATATTAGAAAAAAGTCAATAAATTAACGGGAAACCTGCCGCTATTGCGGTAGGATAGCAAGCAGAGAGTTCTGGCTCTCTGCTTGTTATGTTGTCTTTCGCAATGTCTACAGGCGGCAGTACCGCTGAATCCGGTCCTGAATCTCGGGGGTTAGTTCCGTACAGCCGCTGGCAAAATACAAATTTTCATCGCTCCCAAGGGCATCCACCACGAAATCAAACGACTCATAGAGGCCGCTGACAATATGTGCCTTCTTTCCGGCTCCCACAATCCTGCGGTACACGTCCACCCAATGTTCTGGCGTCGGCTGCCCCGCACCGGGCTGCCACTGGATCATGCGGAGCTCCGGTATCTCCAAAAGTGCGTCCAGATGGGGAAGAGCGTTGACGCCGTCCAGATGATAGGTAGGGTATGCAAGCCTCTTGGCAGACGCAGCCAGTTCGTCTATGCCGAATTCTCGAAACATATCGGGACTGATCATAAAGGAAAAATCAGATTGCAGAATATAGCCGGGGCCCGGATAGTAGAGCATGTCCCAATCGGTATAGCCGGGATTGACGGGCTGCAACACTTCGTTGATCGCATCAAAGATCTGGAACCAGGCTGTGTGGATTTCCTTAACGATCCGTTTGATCTCATCCGGCTCGTCGATGAGGTCGTAGAGAAGGTCTTCGCTGCCGCGCAGGGAAGCCAAAATGTCCAGGGTACCGCCTAGATCGGTCATTCCGATCAGCACATTGCCCTGCCATTTTTTGACGCCGGCCCAGCACAGATCCTTAATGCGGGACAGCCAGCGATTGTGAGGGTCAAACTCTACGTGGATATCGCGGATAGACTCGGTGCCGTCCTTTGGATAAAACCATACGGCCCCCGACGAGTTATCCAGCTTACCGCCGACCATGGCGGCCACGATCCCGGGTCCAAAGGCGGAAAGGGAGACAACGGGGTACGCATCGCCGTGATAGAGATTGCCGGAGAGCTGCCAATCAATCTTGTCAATCACTTCCTCAGGCGTCCAAGAAAAATCAGCGCAAGTGGCTTGGGAGAGCACTGGGACGTGGGGAAGCGGGTCCGGCCCTGCTCCGCTCCGCTGTGTGACCTGAAATATGGGCCGCTTCAGGGAACCGTCCCACCACTTGGTATAGGTTTCCCGCACTTGCGCCCAACGGTCCGGGTTAAACTGAATCGCCATGTCGATAGCCTCCTTATTGTGTATGGGGATATTGTATCATGGCATGGCCGGTTCGAACATATGCATTTCGCGCCGGATCATACAGATTTCAGCACATCCCCCTGCCGGCTGGCAGAGATGGAATCCCGAAAATGTTTGGGCGATATCCGGTAATACGATTTAAATAGATTGCTAAAGTGGTACGGCGAAGAGAAACCAAGAGTATCAGAAATTTCGCTTATGGAGAGGGCGGTGGTCTTCAACAGCTGCTCCGCGTATTTGACTTTCACAAGGCGTATAAAGGAGGCGGGAGGCGTGTGAAGGACCCGGGAGAAGGTTTTGCTCAGGTAGGATTCGCTGATATGAAATCGAGTACAGAGCTGGCCAACCGAGTGGATGGCGGTGATATTGTCATAGACGTACTGCATACAGGCGTCTACCAGCGCATGTCCCTGGTCATGAGGAAAATCAGGAAGGACCAAGTCCTCCTGGTGCAGGTGGCGCAGGAGGAGGACAAAAAGCTGTTCCATCAGCCCGTGGATCATGAGAAATCGACCTGGCTGCTGGTTGCAGTCCGCCTGTTCCATGGCCGCATAGAGGGAGAGAAGATCCATCTGAATGCCGAGGTGGGTGCGGTAGGAGCCGGTGGGCGCAAGGAGGCGTACCAACTCTTGCTGCCGATAGAGCTGAGGAAAATCGAAATGCAGCCAATAATTATTATGCGGATCGCCGGGCGGCGTGGAGATGCTGTGGGGCGCGTAGGACGGAATCAACAGCAGGTCTCCGGCGCGGCATTCATAGAGAACAGAATCGATGGTCACGAGACCGCAACCGCCTGCATAATAGATCAGCTCCATATCGCCAATAATTCGTTCCCGGCATATGGCGGCCGGATTGTTCTGCTGATGGCCAAAAGCCTTGGGAATCAATTGAAAGGATTCGATATAGCGGCTTACCATATCCTTTTCAATCGAGCAGTGAACCACGTAGAGATCGGATGGCTGCATAGAAGGACCTCCCTCCAAAAATAAATAGATCGGCAAAGTGATGGCTCCCAAGTGCCCGGGCGGGAAGCCATCTATACATCCGTTTCTACAAAATGAACGGCAGAAGTATCCCAATATTTTTTGTAAACCCGTTGTTCATTGCCGTCAAGGTTTAACTGATACATTCGGAATGTAACCAATATGTCTTTCGGCTGCCACTGTTCTTCATAGGAGTACTGGTATTTCATCCCAATATTTTTCATTACGCCCCCACTGCGGGGATTGCTCCTGTCATGGGTTGCCGTGATATAGGGAAGTCCATCTTTTTTTACTTGCGCTATGACAGCTTTCCCAGCTTCTGTAGCAATGCCCTGGTGCCAGAACTCTTTTCTCAGGCCATAGCCGCAATCATGGTGGTCCTCCATATCCACTTTCATATAGCCAATGGGATAGTTGTCTTTTTTGAGACAGATGGCATAGGCATAAGCCTGCGGCTGTGCATATTTTGCCGCATATCTCTCTGCAAAAAATGTCCGCGCTTCATCAATGCTTTTCAGCGGAAACCACGGCAGGAACCTATTTACTTCCTCATCCCTATAAATCTGGTATAAAGCTTCCATATCATTTTCGGTAAACTTTCTGACTATCAGCCGTTTCGTCTCAAGTGTGGGCGTATTCATCTCATTTCCTCCCTCGCCAACCCATGCCCGACAGATTCACAAATTTCTTATGGGGAAATTATACCACACAACCCTTAGGGCAACAACCTTATCAAATTGAAAATATAAAATCTCGAAGGTTGCTTTTTCAGTGGCCGGGAAGTATAATAATAGATAGTGCCGCCCGCTAGGAGGATGCGAACTAAGAAAGGAGAGGACAGGGATGAAATGTATCATCAACGGCAAACTTATTTTGCCTGACAGGATCGTGGAAAATCGGGCGATTCTCTTTCGGGATCACATAGAGGCAATACCGGAAACACGAAATATTCCCAGCAGCGGCCTCGAGATTTATGACGCGCGGGGCAAGTACGTCGCGCCGGGGCTTGTGGATGTCCACTGTCACGGTTGTGTGGGGGAGGACACGTCGGATGCCAATCCCGACGGCATTCGAAAAATGAGCCGGGCGCTTATTGAAAATGGGGTTACATCATGGCTTCCTACCACCATGACCCTTCCGCTGGAGGAATTGGACACCATCTTTGCAACGCTCCGGGAGGCTCAAAAGGAAAGCCGTCATAAAGACACTTGGCACGGCGCGGAGATATTGGGAGCCAATATGGAAGGACCCTTTATCAATCCCAAGAAAAAAGGCGCCCACAAGGAGGAATATATCATTCCGCCATCGGCCGCGTATGTAAAGAAGCACCGGGATATCATCCGCCTGGTGACCATTGCGCCGGAGGTAGAGGGCGCGATGGCGTTTATCGACGAGATCCACCGGGATACGGATATCGCTCTGTCCATGGGGCATTCTGCCGCGAACTATGAGCAGGCGATGGAAGCGATTCAGAAGGGCGTGACGCATACGACGCACCTATTTAACGCCATGACAGGCGTGATGCATCGGGAGCCAGGTATGGCGGGGGCAGCCCTTTCCTCGAAGGTCAACTGTGAGCTAATCGCGGATACATTTCACATTCATCCGGGGCTCTTCCAGATGGTGGCCAAGGCAAAGGGCAAGCATCTGGTTCTGATTACGGACTGTATGCGGGCTGGCGGGCTGCCGGACGGCCAGTACGATCTCGGAGGGCAGACGGCCACAGTATCGGGAATCCAGTGTCGGCTGGAGGACGGCACCATTGCCGGAAGCGTGCTGCGGCTAAACAAGGCGGTGGAAAATTTCATGCGGCACACGGATTTGCCTATATGGGAGATAGTGGCGGCGGCCAGTTTGAATCCGGCCACAGCCATCGGAGAGGACGAGCGAAAAGGGTCCCTGGAGGTAGGAAAAGACGCCGATATCATCATCGCAGACGAGAATTTTACAATACAGAAGACATTTGTGGGAGGAAATTGTGAGTATGCAAAGTAATGCCATCCATTTTACAAATCAAAAAAACCATAACATCCATCTATATGTGTGCAAAGATTATGATACGATCAGCAAAAAGGCCGCGGGGCTTGTGAGCGGAATGGTCAATGTAAAGCCGGACTGCATCCTGGGCTTAGCCACAGGATCGTCGCCAATCGGCATGTACGAGAAGCTCGCGGAGCTGTACAGAGATGGAATAACGGATTATTCAAAGGTCACAACATTCAATCTGGACGAGTACTGCGCTCTGCCGGAGGACAACGACCAGAGCTATCACTATTTTATGAGGGAGCATCTGTTTGCACACATCAACGTGCCGGCTGAGAATATCCATATTCCAAGCGGCTGCGCTCAGGATGTGGAAACGGAATGCCGGAATTATGATGCGGCCATTGCTGCGGCAGGCGGAATTGATATTCAGGTGCTGGGAATCGGTTCCAACGGCCACATTGGATTCAATGAGCCGGTGGATGCGTTCATCGGCTCCACGCATCTGGTGAAGTTAAAGGACAGCACGATCAAGGCCAACGCGCGATTCTTCCAATCAGAAGCGGATGTTCCAAGGCAGGCGATCAGCATGGGAATCGGTTCCATCATGGCCGCCAAAAAGATCTTACTTATCGCCCACGGCGCCAACAAGGCGAAGGCCATTGCAGCGACGCTGGAGGGTCCGATTACGCCGGAAGTTCCCGCCTCCATTCTGCAACTCCATCCCGATGTGGTGATGCTGATCGACCGGGAGGCGGCGGCGGGACTCGCGGAGTATAAGCCGGAGGCGCTATAAAAGTTTAATGTTTGTTTACAATTAAAAGGTTTTGGAGCCTTGTAAGTTTATGTGGGATACGGTATAATAAGATTATTACATTTTTCGCGGTTTCTTTTGGGAAATTTGCGAAAGCATGCGTGAAATCGGCGTATAATCTTTTTTTCTATCTGGAGGCATACCTATGGCAGGTTTTTTTAGCTTAGACGGACCTTTCGTCAAATATGGAACCTTAGTATTTGATATGATATATCTGAATGTGCTGTGGCTGTTTATGGGTGGGCCGCTGATTATCCTGCTCCTTATGTCTGCCGGGGTTCTGGGAGCGATACCGCCGGCTGTGGGGATGGTGCTGATCTTTCTCATTATGCTCCACTCAGGCGTTGCGACCACGGCGCTGAGCTACACGCTGGGCAAGAAGCAGAGAGGCACGGAATCCTATACCTTCCGGGATTTTTGGCATGGCTACAAATCCAATTATAAGCAGGCGATCCTTGTATCCCTGATCCTGACGCTGTTATTTGGCCTGTTGGCATGGAACCTATATCTGCTCACAGTCAACGCCGGTATGTTTGGCAAGATGGTCTATGTGTTGCTTCCGCTGCAACTGTTTGTTGCGCTAGAGCTTCTTTTTGTCAGCATCTATATCTATCCGCTCTTGGCCCGCTTTGAGATGAAGACGAAGGATCTTTTCCGGTATTCCTTCTTCATGGCCAATAAGCATCTCCTGACGACGATCCTGTGTGCGGCTCTGCTTGTGGGAGCGCTTGCACTGTGCCTTCTTGTCAACGTGCTGTTTGCCTTTGTGGTGGTCAGCGTCTACGTCTATATATCGGTGGCGCTGCTGGAACGGGTCTTTAAGAATTATATGCCGTCGGAGGACGACGCGCTGGAGGAAGAGGAGATCGAGGGCTTCAATCTCGACGCCGAGAGACAGGCCATTATCGACCAGTACCTGGGAAAAGGAAAATTCAATCCCGATATCGATGGCAGCGAGGAGGAATACCGCATTGTCAAAGTGAACGAGGAGGGCCAGGAGGAAGTGGAGGAAGACGAGTACAAAGTCGTGCTGGTGACCGATGACGACGCGGAGAAAGAGGGAGAGGAGACGGACGAGAACAAGCCGTCATGACGCTATATGTAGTGATTCAATTTCCAATTCTGTCAATATACGGAAATTTTATTTCAAAATTTTCCAAAATGTATTGACTTTAAAAGCGATTGATGCTACAATACATAATGTCTTCTATCATTGATAATGATGGTAGAATTTGCTCACCTCGTTTTAATAAGAATCCCCGTTTTCTTATTAAACAGCTTTTGGCCGGTTGTGAAAACAGCCGGTATTTTTTTATGTCACAGGGGAAGGCCTTTCCTGCGCCATAAACTTCCGAAGGGACGGAAGGCATACAGGTTGGAGGAGTCCGCGGGGGGGGGAAAGAAAGTGGATCAGGGGAGGGAATTCTATATACCGGTTTTTGAAGCAACCGTTAAACCTGGAGTGTCCGCATCACGTCCGAAGAGCGGGTGGAGGTGAGGGCGCCTCTGTGGATGAGCCGCCAGGCGATTCAAGCATTCGTAGATTCGAAAGCCGCGTGGATTCAAAGGCATCTTACGGAAATGGATGCTAAAAATAGGCAGTGCGAAAGAATTGGATGGGACGACGGACAAGTTCTGCCGCTTCTGGGAAAAAACCGGGTGGTCCACATCGCTGCCGTGGGGGAGCCCATCTTTTCGGATACAGAAATCTTGCTCCCTTCGTCTTATACTGGAAGCCGGGGGGCGTTGCTGGAAAGCCTGTACCGCCAGGAGGCGCGGGAGTACTTGACGCTGAGGACGGCGCAGATAGCGAAGGCGGAGGGCTTGGTGTACCGGCAAGTCAAGGTCAATGGCGCATACGGCCGCTGGGGTTCGTGCAGTGCGGGAGGAAATTTGAATTTTAGTTGGCTGTTGATCCTTGTGGCGCCGGATCTTATCGATTACGTTATCCTCCATGAGCTGTGCCATACGATTCACATGAATCACTCCGGGAGCTTCTGGCGCGAAGTGGAGAGACGTATGCCGGATTATGGGCAGCGGCGGGAAAAGTTGCGGCAGGAACAGATAAAAACTATGTATTTGTATAAATTGGTGCAAAATGACAAAGGCTAAATTCGAAAACCGATCATTTTAGCGAATCACGGTTTCGAAATATTTCTGTAACAAATCTGGACAGGGCCAGTTACATCCGGCGGTATGGAGGGATCCTGATGAAGATTTGTTGCGTTTTAAGGCAGAAATCCGGCGTAAATATTACAATGCTGTTACGCAACTTGACAAAATTGTTAATTTACCCTATAATGTGTCATAGAAAAACGTTCACAGGGCAATATAGATTTCTTGCGCCAAAGGGGATCGCTTTTACAGCAAATGGTACAAGAAGCGCCTGTGAAGCGCACAATACAGTTTGAAAAGAATGAACGCGACGATACAGAAGACGTAAGATAGCCAATTGATGTAGCTTATACATAGGAATGTCTGAAAGGAGAATCGTTTTGCGAAAGGTATCCAAGAAGAAGAAAGTACTAGTGAGAGTGACAGGGGTCGTCGGGACCTTTTTAATATTTATGAATGTCAACGCCATGCCTATGGCGACAGTAAGCGGCGATGTTGTCAATGTCAGAACAGGCGCTTCCATGGACGCGGAGGTTGTCGCGCAGGTTCAGAAGGGCCAGGAGCTTGAGGTTGTCGGCATGCAGGATGGATGGTATGAGATTAAGAGCCAGGAGATCGAGAATCTGGTGGCGGCGGAAGAGGAAGCCAGGAGGGCGGCGCAGTTGTCGGCTGACCCGCTGACGGCCGCAGCGACCACATCGGCGTTCTATGTCTCCAGCGATTATTTAGAATTGCAGCTTTCGGATCTAAGTGTTGGCGGCGGCCTGAATTTGCGATTGGCTCCCACGACGGAGAGCCGGATCATTAAGCAGTTTTACGATGGGGACAGCGTTAAGCTGTTGTACCGCTATGATGAGAATTGGCTATATGTTGAATATGATGGAACCTTCCGGGGTTACGTGGCAAAAGAGTACGTGGATCTTTCCGCTATCGACGATTCCACGCTGGATATCGTCGATGAGATTAACCGGAACCGGTTTGTGGCCGTCGTAAAGGATGACTGCACGAGTCTGAATCTGCGCGCTGACGCCAGCACGGAGGCGGAATCGGTGGGATCAGCTGGACCGGGTGCCACGCTGGAAGTGCTGGATTACCAGGAGGGCGCTGAGTGGATCAAGGTTAAAAAAGATGACGGCGCCGCCTATGTCAATGCTCAGTATGTGAATCTCGACCGCGCTTTGACCGCGGAGGTCGATGAGGACGGCTATATCAAGTCCGTTCGGGAGGCGCTGGAGGCGCAGCGCCGAGAGCAAGAAGCTGCGGCGGAGAGAGCGCGACAGGCTCGAAATCAATCCACATCCTCCTCGTCTTCGAGCTCCAGCAGTTCCTCGTCAAGTTCCAGTTCCAGCAGTTCCAGTAGCTCCAGCAGCAGTTCTTCCAGCAGCTCGTCGCAGGGAACGGTCAGCGCAAGCCGGAGCGCGCTGGTGCAGTATGCGGTATCGTGGGTTGGCGTTTGCCCCTATGTCTACGGCGGAAATAATCTGTCGGCCGGCGGCGGCGTCGATTGCAGCGGGTTTACGCAGCAGGTTTTCAAGCACTTTGGAATTTCTCTCAATCGTTCTTCCAGTGCCCAGTATAACAACGGAACCCGGATCAGCAAGTCGGAGCTCCGCCCCGGAGATCTGGTATTTTTCGGAAGAAGCGGCATCAGCCATGTTGCGATCTATATCGGCAATGGGCAGATCGTACACGCCAGCACGGCTAAGACGGGAATCAAGATCAGCAACCTGAATCAGCATTCTCAGTATAATCCGTATATTGGAGCGGTCAGAGTTTTAGATTAAGCAAAAAAGTCAGCGAAGAGCCGTATCGTCATGGAGGACGATGCGGTTCTTTTTCAGTGTGGTTGGCATGGTTGGAATTTGATGGCAGGCGGCGATTGCAATCTTGAAAAGCGGAGGAAAGTGCGATATAATCGATTCCAACAGAATCCATCGAAGGAGGGAACAGCTCATGGAGTCAGCGGCGCGCATCATGGATCCGGCGGAGATCGAGGTGGAGCAGCTACGGTTTCAGGACAGAACCATTGTGGATTATTCCAGGAGAGCGGGATCCTATACCATGCCGGAGCACCATTTTCACGATGTGTATGAGATCTATTTTCTTTTGTCCGGCAGCCGCTATTACTTTATACAGGATAACACCTATTATATCCGGGCGGGCGATCTGGTGCTCATTGACAAATATGAGATTCACCGGACTGTGGAGACACTGGAAAATACCCATGAGCGGATTCTCTTCCATATGGACGAGTCCATGCTCCAGGACGCAGACGGCAGCTGGGGACAGGTGCTGCAGGAGCTTTTTTCCAAGGGCAGCATCATCCTTTCATTTGACGAGGCGCAGCAGCGCTATGTTCGCTCCCTGACGGAGAGGATTCTTGCGGAGATGCGGCAGAGAGACTCCGGCTATGGGATTGTAATCAAGTCGCTTATCGCGCAGATCTTGGCCTTTGCCCTGCGAAACAGGGAGCAACAGCGGAAAACGGCGGAGGACTCCTTGAAATTTGCGAATAAGCGCATATTCGAGATATTGGACTCCATCAATCAGGAATTCGCCAAGCCGCTCACCCTGAGCGGGGTGGCACAGCAGTTTTTTATCAGCAAGTTTTACCTGAGCCATGCCTTTAAGGATGTCACGGGCTTTACGTTCGTGGAGTATTTAAACAACGTGCGCGTTCGGGAAGCGCAGCGTCTGTTGAAGAAAACAAGTCTGCCCGTCTCCCGCATCGCGGAGGAGACGGGATTTGAATCCGTTACGCATTTTGGGCGCGTGTTTAAAAAGATATCCAATGTGTCACCGCTGCAATACCGAAAGCAGGAGAGAGGCGGCCGGCCTCCCCTGTGAAAAGCAAAGTGGTTCGAGGAATATACAGGGATCCTCTCACATATATATAGCAAAAGAAGAAATTGTGAGAGGATGATGAGCCTGTGGCACAAACCATATATGTAGTCCAGCCGGGCGATACAGTCTACAACATAGCGCAGAAGTTCGACGTGCCAGTAGAAGGAATCATGGTACTTAATGATTTGAACAGTCGCTCCTAGTTTCAGGTGGGGTAGCAGCACCGAATTCCACCATACTGGAAGTCGACGGTGATGTATGTAGAAG
>CAUFVC010000016.1:0-14385 GCA_959029275.1 uncultured Eubacteriales bacterium
GACAGGTAAGCCCCTCTTTTCATCGACTGTGATCCCCAACAGAGGGGCGTGGTTGGAATATGAGACGGATTCCAACGATATTTTTTACGTCCGTGTAGACAGGACGCGCAAGATTCCGGTGACAGTTCTGATCCGCTCCCTTGGGGTTGGCACTGACTCGGAGATCCTTGAACTGTTCGGAGAAGATCCCAAGCTATTGGCTACGATTGAGAGAGACAACTCCAAATCCGTTGAGGAAGGGTTGATCGAGATCTATAAGCGCATACGCCCGGGTGAACCGCCGACGGTTGAGAGCTCACAGAGCCTATTATACTCCATGTTCTACGATAATAAACGGTATAATCTGGCAAGAGTCGGGCGCTATAAATTTAACAAAAAACTAGCGCTTCGCAATCGCGTCAATGGCTTGACACTGGCCGAGGACGTGGTGGATGCCTCCACAGGGGAACTCCTTGCCACCGCCGGCGTCAGAATCGACATGGCTCTGGCCGACACGATCCAGAACGCAGGTATCTCCTATATATGGGTCACGAAAGAGGACCAAAAGATTAAGATTCTCAGCAATCTGGCTGTTGACATCCATGCCCATCTGGACTTGACCGATGAGGAACTCCATGAGGCGGGGATCGGAGAGCTGGTTTACTATCCGGTTCTAGAAGAAATTCTGGATATGCAGCTGGAGGGTGACGAGCTAAAGGCCATGTTGAAGAAGGAGTCCTACCGGTTAGTCCCGCGGCATATTACCTTCGAAGACATCATGGCTTCTATCAATTATAATCTAAACTTGGACTACGGGATTGGAAATGTGGATGACATCGACCATCTGGGCAATCGCCGGATTCGCTGCGTTGGAGAACTCTTGCAGAATCAGTTCCGCATTGGACTGGCTCGCCTTGAGCGCGTTGTGCGGGAGCGCATGACAACCCAGGACCTGGAAGTGGTGACGCCGCAGGCGCTCATCAATATCCGCCCCGTTACAGCGGCAGTCAAAGAGTTTTTTGGAAGCTCACAGCTGTCGCAGTTTATGGATCAGAATAATCCGCTGGCCGAGTTGACGCACAAGAGGCGTCTGTCAGCCCTTGGGCCGGGCGGCCTCTCCCGTGAACGGGCTGGGTTTGAAGTTCGAGACGTCCATCACTCCCATTACGGAAGAATGTGCCCCATCGAGACGCCGGAAGGTCCCAATATCGGATTGATCAACTCCTTGGCGACCTACGCCCGCATCAATAAGTATGGATTTATCGAAGCGCCTTACCGGAAGATTGACAAGTCAGGCGATCTTCCCGTTGTGACCGACGAGGTTGTCTATATAACGGCGGACGAAGAGGAAAATTACCGCGTAGCCCAGGCGAATGAGGCGCTGGACAGCGAGGGACATTTCAAGAAGAAGCGTGTTACAGGGCGTTACCGCGATGATAATATTGAGATGGACGACATGGAGATCGACCTGATGGACGTATCGCCGAAGCAGGTATTCTCCGTGGCCACCTCCCTGATCCCTTTCCTTGAAAATGACGATGCCAACCGGGCTCTGATGGGATCCAACATGCAGCGCCAGGCGGTTCCTCTTCTCGTGACAGAAGCGCCTGTTGTGGGAACCGGTATGGAATACAAGTCCGCAGTGGACTCTGGCTCCTGTATCTTAGCGAAACATGCGGGTGTTGTGGAATCCGTGTCCGCAGTGAAGATTGTGATTCGCTGCGACGACGGCACGAAGGACACGTATAAATTATTAAAATTCAAAAGGCAAAACCAGAGCACTTGCTTTAACCAGAGACCTCTTGTCCGCAAGGGGCAGCGTATCGAGGAGGGCGAGGCTATCTCCGACGGGCCGTCCACCGACAATGGCGAGCTTTCTCTGGGAAAGAATGCCCTGATCGGCTTTATGACCTGGGAAGGTTATAACTATGAGGACGCGGTTTTGCTGAGTGAGCGTCTGGTGGCGGAGGATGTCTATACATCTCTCCACATAGAGGAATACGAGACAGAGGCGCGGGACACGAAGCTAGGGCCGGAAGAGATCACGCGGGACATCCCCAATGTGGGCGACGACGCTTTGAAAGATTTGGACGAGCGCGGAATCATCCGCATCGGGGCGGAGGTTCACGCGGGCGATATCCTTGTGGGAAAGGTGACCCCAAAGGGTGAGACGGAACTAACAGCGGAAGAACGTCTTCTCAGGGCGATATTTGGAGAAAAAGCCAGAGAGGTCCGGGATACGTCCCTTCGGGTTCCCCACGGTGAAGAGGGTATCATCGTGGACATGAAGATTTTCACGAGGGAAAATGGGGATGAGATGTCTCCGGGCGTCAATCAGCTGGTCCGGGTGTATATTGCCCACAAGAGGAAGATCTCCGTCGGTGACAAGATGGCCGGACGCCACGGGAATAAGGGCGTCGTATCCAGAATTCTGCCGGTGGAGGATATGCCATTTCTGCCAAATGGCCGGCCCCTGGATATCGTTTTGAATCCGCTGGGCGTTCCATCGCGTATGAACATCGGGCAGGTCCTTGAGGTCCACTTGGGGCTTGCGGCGAAGGCCCTTGGCATCCGAATTGCAACGCCTGTCTTTGACGGAGCCAATGAATTTGATATTATGGATACCCTCGAGCTGGCGAATGACTACGTCAACAAGTCCTGGGATGAATTTGTGGATAAATATGAGAATACCTTGCATCCTGACGTTATGGAGTATCTCCAGGAGAACTATGACAACAGAGAAGAATGGGCGGGCGTTCCGATTAATCGAAACGGAAAAATTCCCCTTCGGGATGGCCGCACAGGGGAATACTTTGATAATCACGTCACGGTGGGCTATATGTACTATCTAAAATTGCATCACCTGGTTGACGATAAGATCCATGCCCGTTCCACGGGTCCTTACTCTCTGGTTACGCAGCAGCCGCTGGGCGGAAAGGCTCAGTTCGGCGGCCAGCGTTTCGGAGAGATGGAGGTGTGGGCGTTGGAAGCCTACGGCGCGGCATACACCCTTCAAGAGATTTTGACTGTCAAGTCCGACGATATCGTGGGGCGTGTCAAGACCTACGAGGCCATTGTCAAGGGTGAGAACATCCCAGAGCCCGGTGTACCGGAATCCTTTAAGGTTCTGCTCAAAGAATTACAGTCCCTAGGACTGGATATCCGCGTGCTGACGGAAGACGCCCAGGAGGTTGAGATTCAGGAGGACATCGACGATGAGGTACAGGAACTGAATGTCAACCTGGAAGGCCTGGAGGACGTGGATCATGCGCCTGGTTACGCGGGAGGCGAGGCCCCGGTGGATGATTTTGATTCGGATTTGGATGAATTGGCTTTGGAAGAGCTCGATTTTGAGAATCCAAATTTTGAGGATTCGGGATTCCAGATAGCCGACGGGGATTCGTTGGACGATTCGCTATTTGAGGATGAAAAATAAGAAAGGGGCGCTGCTTCGCTATGGCTGTAAACACCAGCGATAAATCGATACAATTTGACGCGATCAAAATTGGCCTTGCTTCACCTGAAAAGATCCGCGAGTGGTCCCACGGAGAAGTGAAGAAGCCGGAGACAATCAACTACAGAACTTTGAAGCCGGAGCGCGACGGTTTATTCTGTGAGCGCATTTTTGGCCCCAACAAGGACTGGGAATGCCACTGCGGCAAATATAAGAGAATACGCTATAAAGGCGTTATCTGCGACCGTTGCGGCGTCGAGGTCACGAAATCGAAAGTTCGGCGTGAGCGGATGGGGCATATCGAGCTGGCGGCTCCCGTATCCCATATCTGGTACTTCAAAGGGATTCCCAGCCGAATGGGACTAATCTTGGACATTCCACCCCGCGCGCTGGAAAAAGTGCTGTACTTTGCCTCGTATATTGTCCTCGATGCGAAAGACACAGGTCTTGCGCATAAGCAGCTTTTGACGGAGAGAGAGTTCCGGGAAGCATACGATAAATATGGAGACGGATTCCGAGCAGGGATGGGGGCTGAAGCGATCAAAGAGTTGCTGGAAGCCATCGACCTGGAAAAGGAAACGGCCATGCTGAAGGAAGAGTTGGCCAATACCTCCGGGCAGAAGAGAATCCGTATCATCAAGCGCTTGGAAGTGCTGGAGTCTTTCCTGCAATCGGGAAACCGTCCCGAGTGGATGATCTTAGACGCGGTGCCGGTGATTCCTCCGGATCTGCGCCCGATGGTGCAGCTGGACGGCGGCCGTTTCGCCACGTCGGACCTGAACGATCTGTACCGCCGGGTCATCAACCGAAACAACCGCCTCCGCCGGCTGTTAAATCTCGGCGCCCCGGATATCATTGTGCGCAATGAGAAGCGAATGTTGCAGGAAGCGGTTGACGCTCTTATCGACAACGGCCGCCGCGGCCGCCCGGTGACGGGGCCTGGAAATCGCGCTTTGAAATCCCTGTCCGATATGTTGCGGGGGAAACAGGGGCGATTCAGGCAAAACCTTCTCGGCAAGCGTGTTGACTATTCTGGGCGTTCCGTTATCGTCGTAGGTCCGGAGCTTAAGATCTATCAGTGCGGTCTGCCGAAGGAGATGGCCATCGAATTATTTAAACCCTTCGTCATGAAGAAACTGGTTGAAAAGGAACTGGCGCACAATATCAAGTCTGCGAAGCGGATGGTGGAGCGCCTTCAGTCCGAGGTATGGGACGTGCTGGAGGATGTCATCAAGGAGCATCCGGTTATGCTAAACCGCGCCCCAACACTGCATCGCCTGGGAATTCAGGCATTTGAACCGACGCTGGTGGAGGGCAAGGCCATCAAGCTTCACCCTCTGGTCTGTACCGCGTATAATGCGGACTTTGACGGAGACCAGATGGCAGTCCACGTTCCGCTGTCGGTGGAGGCGCAGGCGGAGTGCCGGTTCATGTTGCTATCCACCAATAATCTGTTAAAGCCGTCGGATGGCGCTCCGGTTACGGTTCCGTCCCAGGATATGGTATTAGGCATCTACTATCTTACCATGGAGAGGGAGACGGACAAGGGGAGCGGCCGCATATTCAAAGATAAGAATGAGGCCATCCTTGCCTATGACAACGGAGAGCTGACCTTGCACGCTCCGGTTACGATCCGCCGGACGGTGACGGTAGAGGGAGTCAAGGTCACGGGAACGCTGAAGACTACAGTGGGAAGAATCATTTTGAATGAGCGGATCCCCCAGGATCTCGGCTATGTGGAACGCGACCCCAATCGGCCGGAGAGTTTCTTAGACTATGAGATCAACTTCCTGGTGGGGAAAAAGCAGTTACAGAAGATATTGCAGAAGTGTATCGATGTCCATGGTATCACGGAGACGGCTACGATCCTGGATGATATCAAATCACTGGGATTCCGGTACTCCACTAAGGGCGCGATCACAGTTTCCGTATCGGATATGGTAGTTCCGGAAAAGAAACCGGAACTGATTTCGGCAGCCGAAAAAGAAGTGGAGCGGACGCTGAAAAACTTTAAGCGAGGATTCCTCACGGACGAAGAGCGCCACGACCGAATCATCAACATCTGGACAGAGACAATTCGCAAGATTACCGACATGCTGTTGGATGGCTTGGGCAAGGACAATAACATCTATATGATGGTTGACTCCGGAGCTCGAGGCTCCAATGACCAGCTGAAACAGTTGGCCGGAATGCGCGGCCTTATGGCCAATCCATCGGGAGATATCATTGAGCTGCCAATCAAGTCCAATTTCCGGGAGGGCCTTGATGTGCTGGAGTACTTCATCTCAGCCCATGGAGCGAGAAAGGGATTGGCGGATACCGCGCTGCGGACAGCTGACTCCGGATATCTGACCAGACGTCTTGTGGATGTATCCCAGGATATTATCATCCGCGCCGAGGACTGCTGCCGCGATCATGAAAAGCCGGAGGGCGTATGGGTAGCGGCCTTTATGGATGGAGACGAGGTCATCGAGCCGCTGGAAGAGAGAATCACGGGCCGTTGGTCCATCGATGAGATTCGGCATCCGGAGACGGGAGAAGTCCTGGTGGAAGAGGATACCATGATCACGGTGCGGCAGGCGCAAAAAATCATTGACGCGGGCATTAAAAAGGTTCACATCCGGAACATGCTGAGCTGTAAGCAGAAATTAGGCGTCTGTGCCAAATGCTACGGCGCGGATATGTCCACCGGACGCCCTGTCCGCATGGGAGAGGCAGTCGGAATTGTGGCCGCCCAGTCTATCGGAGAACCTGGCACGCAGCTGACCATGCGTACTTTCCACACCGGCGGTATCGCTGGCGATGATATCACCCAAGGTCTTCCCCGTGTGCAGGAGCTCTTTGAAGCCAGAAAACCCCGCGGTCTCGCCATCATTTCTGAGTTTGGCGGCGAGATAACGGAGAATATGACCCGCAAAAAGCGGGAGATCGTCGTGACGAACCCGGAGACAAAAGAATCGAAAGCCTATATGATCCCATACGGCGCGCGCCTCAAAGTCAAGGACGGGCAGTTTGTGGAAGCGGGCGACGAGCTGACGGAAGGTTCCGTCAATCCCCATGATATTCTAAAGATCAAAGGGCTTGAAGCGGTCCAGGATTATCTGATTCAGGAAGTCCAGCGTGTGTACCGCCTGCAAGGCGTTGATATCAACGATAAGCACGTCGAAATCATCGTGCGGCAGATGCTGAAGCGGATCAAAATAGAGGAAAACGGCGGGACCAATCTGCTGCCGGGCAGCCTGGTTGATTACCTTGAATTTGAGGAAAAGAACGCAGAAGCCATAGAAAACGGGTTGGAACCGGCAAAAGGCGAGCGCATTCTGTTGGGAATCACCAAGGCATCGCTGGCGACAGATTCCTTCTTATCCGCTGCGTCCTTCCAGGAGACCACCAGGGTTCTTACGGAGGCGGCGATCAAGGGCAAGGTCGATCCTCTTGTGGGATTGAAAGAAAATGTCATTATCGGTAAGCTGATTCCCGCCGGAACAGGAATGAGCCAGTATCAGCGGGCGGAATTTGTCAAGAGCGTGGACGACGCGGACCTGTATCCTCCGATTCAGGAGGAGAAGGAACCGGTCAAGCTGCCTGAGTTTGACGACGAAGATGATGCCTTTGACGACGAGCTGGCGGATGAGCTCGATGAGTATATGGTGGATGATGGGGAGGAATCCGATCTCTTCACGTAATTTGTCAAAATAATCGTTGACAAATAAAACCCATCATGATATACTAGGTCAGTATGCGGTATGGCTAGACGGATGAAAACCGGAGGATATCCGGTTTTTTTCCAGTATAGGATTGTGGTACAAAGGGGGCTGTGCTCCCTCGCCGGACAGGATAGTGCGGTGATACACCCCAATCGGTATAGGTCTGCCAATCTGCATCCAGTATTTGCGATTTATTGCCGCTGCAACACGACAATGGACGCTCAAAATCTAGACAGGAGGTGCAAGTATGCCTACTTTTAACCAATTGGTAAGAAAGGGAAGAAAGGTCGCGGAAAAGAAGTCCACAGCTCCCGCTCTGCAGAAGGGATGGAACTCCCTGCAGAAGAGAAGCACCGATCTCTCTGCTCCCCAGAAGCGCGGCGTTTGTACGGCCGTTAAGACGGATACGCCCAAGAAGCCGAACTCGGCTCTGCGTAAGATTGCCCGTGTGCGTTTGAGCAATGGTATCGAAGTGACGGCGTATATTCCGGGTGAGGGCCATAACCTTCAGGAGCACAGCGTTGTGCTGATCCGTGGCGGCCGTGTCAGGGATATGCCCGGTGTTCGCTACCATATCGTCCGCGGTACCTTGGATACGGCTGGCGTTGCCAACCGCAAGCAGGCCCGTTCTAAATACGGTGCCAAGCGCCCGAAGAAATAAGGCGTTATCCCTGTATTCCCAAGCCGGCAGGCAGCGGCTGATCGCCTATGGCAGATGATCAGCGGAGAATTTCGCAGTTTGCCGCCAAAAGTATGTGCTTAGTACCTACGTCCAAACTCATGTTGCAGTGTTTTGATCGAGGCTGTACTTTGCACGACACACAGACGAAGTGAGTACCGATGATTTAATTGATTGATTAAGGAGGGAAGAATCGTGCCTAGAAGAGGACATATCACCAAAAGAGAAGTACTGCCAGATCCTTTATATAACAGCAAGGTTGTGACCAAGTTGGTGAACAACATCATGCTGGATGGTAAAAAAGGAGTTGCTCAGAAAATCGTGTATGGCGCCTTTGACCAGATTGCGGAAAAGACTGGCAAGGATGCCCTTGAGGTTTTCGAAGCAGCGATGAACAATATCATGCCTGTTTTAGAAGTCAAGGCAAGACGAGTCGGCGGTGCAACCTATCAGGTCCCGATGGAGGTGCGGCCGGAGCGCCGCCAGACATTAGGTCTGCGCTGGTTGACACTGTATGCAAGAAACCGTGGTGAGAAGACCATGGAAGAAAGATTAGCCAATGAGCTTATGGATGCGGCCAACAATACAGGTGCTTCCGTCAAGAAGAAGGAAGATACCCACAAGATGGCCGAGGCCAACAAGGCATTTGCTCATTTCCGCTGGTAGTTAGAGGAGGAACAAACATTGCCTAGAGAATATTCGCTCCAGGACACGCGCAATATTGGGATTATGGCGCACATTGACGCCGGTAAGACCACGCTGACGGAACGTATTCTGTTCTACACTGGAAAGACCCATAAGATCGGGGATACCCATGAGGGAACCGCTCAGATGGACTGGATGGAGCAGGAGCAGGAGCGCGGTATTACCATTACGTCCGCTGCGACCACCTGTTTTTGGAAGGGAAACCGCATCAACATCATTGATACGCCGGGACACGTTGATTTTACCGTTGAGGTAGAGCGCTCCCTGCGCGTCTTGGATGGAGCTGTCGGCGTTTTCTGTGCCAAGGGCGGTGTGGAGCCCCAGTCTGAAAATGTGTGGCGCCAGGCTGACCAATACCGCGTCCCCAGAATGGCGTTCGTCAATAAGATGGACATCATGGGAGCTAACTTTTACAACGCTGTACAGATGATGAAAGACCGTCTGAACGCCAATGCGGTTCCGATTCAGCTGCCCATTGGCAAGGAAGACGAATTTAAGGGCGTCATTGATTTGATGACCATGAAGGCTTTCATCTACAACGACGATCTCGGTGAAGACATCACAGAGACGGACATTCCGGAGGATATGCAGGAGTTGGCGGAAGAGTACCACAACGCCATGGTTGAATCCATCTGCGAGACCGATGATGAGCTGATGATGCTCTATCTGGAGGGGGAGGAGATCTCCCTTGACCAGTTGAAAGCTACACTCCGAAAGGGCGTCTGCGATGTGCAGATCATTCCTGTGCTCTGTGGCACGGCGTATCGCAATAAGGGCGTTCAGAAGCTGTTGGACGCGGTTATCGAGTATATGCCCTCCCCGCTGGACATTCCCCCCATCGAGGGAACGCTGCCGGAGTCGGAGGAGACAGATGTGCGCCATGCGTCGGATGAAGAGCCGTTTTCAGCCCTGGCCTTCAAGATCATGGTGGATCCCTTCGTCGGTAAGCTGGCATTCTTCCGGGTTTACTCCGGAACGATCAATTCCGGCTCCTATGTGTTGAACTCGACGAAGAACAAAAAGGAAAGAATCGGTCGAATCCTGCAAATGCACGCCAATAAGAGACAGGAGCTCGACAAAGTATACTCCGGCGATATCGCAGCGGCTGTCGGTCTGAAAGTGACGACCACAGGCGACACCCTGTGCGACGACCAACATCCCATCATTCTGGAGTCCATGGTATTCCCGGAACCCGTTATCTCCGTCGCCATTGAGCCGAAAACCAAGGCGGGGCAGGAAAAGATGGGCATTGCGCTGGCGAAGCTGGCGGAGGAGGATCCCACCTTTAAGACCTACACCAACCCTGAGACGGGACAGACCATCATCTCCGGTATGGGTGAGCTTCACCTGGAGATTATCGTAGACCGTCTCCTGCGTGAGTTCAAGGTGGAGGCCAATGTGGGCGCACCTCAGGTTGCCTACAAGGAAGCGATCACCAAGGAAGTCGATGTGGAAGGCAAATTCGTCAGACAGTCTGGCGGCCGTGGACAGTACGGTCACTGTAAAGTCCGCTTCTCTCCCACCGACGCCAACGCGGAGAATCTGTATGAGTTCGTCAACGCCATCGTCGGCGGCGCGATTCCAAAGGAATATATTCCCGCGGTCGACAGTGGTATTCAGGAAGCGATGCAGAGCGGAATTTTGGCAGGATACCCGGTTCTCGGTATCAAGGCGGAGCTGTACGACGGCTCCTACCATGATGTCGACTCATCCGAGATGGCCTTCAAGATCGCAGGCTCCATGGCCTTCAAGGAGGCAATGCGCAAGGGCGCTCCGATTTTGCTGGAACCCATCATGCGCGTAGACGTCACAGTGCCCGAGGATTATATGGGAGACGTCATCGGGGATATCAATTCCCGCCGGGGACGGATCGAGGGGATGGAAGCGGTCAACGGCGCGCAGATCATTCACGGGTTTGTTCCGCTGTCCGACATGTTCGGGTATGCCACGGACCTGCGCTCCAAGACTCAGGGACGCGGTGTGTACTCGATGTTCTTTGATCACTACGATCCCGTGCCCAAGAGCGTTCAGGAGAAAATTCTGTCGAATAAGGGCAAGGAAGACTGATGCATCGCCCTGCAAGCTAATTCTTTTCATATTTTTTAGAAAAACACTTGCAAAAACCCATGGTTTTCACTATAATGAAACAAGACGCAGTCTATACGAAGCAGTATCGCGAATAATTATTAAGGAGGAATTCAATAATGTCCAAAGCTAAATACGAAAGAACCAAACCCCATGTTAACATTGGCACCATTGGTCACGTTGACCACGGTAAGACCACGTTGACAGCGGCGATCACCTACACGCTCCACCAGAGATTGGGCACCGGCGAAGCGGTGGCTTTCGATAACATCGACAAGGCACCGGAGGAGAGAGAGCGTGGAATCACGATTTCCACAGCTCACGTTGAGTATGAGACCGAGAAGCGCCACTACGCCCATGTTGACTGCCCCGGCCATGCCGACTACGTTAAGAACATGATCACCGGCGCTGCCCAGATGGACGGTGCGATCCTGGTTGTAGCGGCTACCGATGGTCCTATGGCCCAGACGAGAGAGCACATCCTGCTTTCCCGCCAGGTTGGTGTCCCCTATATCGTTGTTTTCATGAATAAGTGCGATATGGTTGACGACGAAGAACTTCTCGAGTTGGTTGAGATGGAGATCCGTGAACTTCTGTCCAGCTATGACTTCCCGGGCGACGACATTCCGGTTATCCAGGGTTCCGCTCTGCAGGCTCTCAACGATCCCACCGGCCCCTGGGGCGACAAGATCATGGAGCTCATGGACGCGGTAGACGAGTATATCCCCGCTCCTGTCAGAGATACCGACAAGCCTTTCCTTATGCCTGTTGAGGATGTATTCTCCATCACCGGCCGCGGTACCGTTGCGACGGGCCGTGTTGAGCGTGGTGTTCTGCATGTATCCGATGAGGTTCAGCTGGTTGGTCTTCACAGCGAGTCCAAGAAGTATGTTGTAACAGGTATTGAAATGTTCCACAAGCTGCTGGACGAGGCTCAGGCCGGCGACAACATCGGCGCGCTTCTCCGCGGTATCCAGAGAACGGAGATCGAGAGAGGACAGGTTCTGGCGAAGCCCGGTTCCGTTACGCCTCACCACAAGATCAAGGGTCAGGTTTACGTTCTGAAGAAGGAAGAAGGCGGACGTCACACTCCGTTCCTGACCAACTATCGTCCTCAGTTCTATTTCAGAACCACCGACGTTACAGGTGTCATCACGCTTCCCGAGGGAGTGGAGATGTGTATGCCTGGCGATAACGTTGAGATGGGCATCGAGCTGATCTACCCTGTCGCGATGGAAAAAGGACTTCGGTTCTCCATTCGTGAAGGCGGACGCACAGTGGGCGCTGGTTCCATCACGGAAATTATTGAATAAGCACAGCGAGACGCTGCCTTTGGAGACGGGAGAACCCGCTCCAAGGGCAGTTTTTTGTCATACAGGGAAACTATAGCCATGTTTTAGAAAGGAATAAGGAGAAATGAAGACACAGTTTTACAGGGGAATTCTGCCGGCGCTTGTCACGCCGGTGGAGGACAATGGTGTACTTCGGGAGCAGGCCGTGCGGGATCTTATGGAATGGGAGCTGCAACAGGGGGCAGATGGCTTTTACATCTGCGGCGGCACAGGGGAAGGTCTTGTCCTGCAAAAGCACACGCGCATGGCCATGTGTGAAGTATGTATCGACCAGATCCATGGCCGTGTACCGGTCATCGATCACATTGCCGCTATGAATGCCAGCGATAGCATTGAGCTGGCCAAACACGCGGAGAAGGCTGGAGCCGATGCAGTCGCCTCCATTCCACCCTTCTATTTTGCCTATTCGGAGGAGGACATCTACCAGTATTACAAAGCCTTGGCCGCCGCGGTGGATATCCCTGTTATGGTTTATTTTGTGCCGAGCGGCGGCGTATCCATGTCGCCGGAGCTGATTGCCCGGATCTTTAAAATTGAAAACGTGACGGCGGTCAAGTGGTCTAGCTCCGACTACTTTCAGATGATTCGGCTCCTGGATATGACGGGCGGGGAGATTAACCTCATCAACGGGCCGGATGAAACGCTGCTCTGCGGATTGGCGGCGGGAGCCCACGCAGGCATCGGTTCCACATACAATATCATGTTGCCGGAATTCAAAGCTATGTACACTGCATTTCAAGAGGGCAGGATGGAAGAAGCCAGGGCGATCCAGTACCGCATCAGCCGGATCATTGCAGTCCTGTGTCAATACAAAGTCATCCCTTCTGTCAAACGGCTCCTTGAGGTAAAAGGGTTTCCCGTGGGAAACGCCACCTTCCCCATGCGGCGTTTTACTGAGGAGGAGGCGGGACAACTCCTGGAGGACGTCCGGCAATGCGGCTGGCGATAACGTCCGGCCTATAGATATAAAAAGCGCCGAGGGAGTCAGAACTCT
The DNA here is from genome assembly GCA_959029275.1 of uncultured Eubacteriales bacterium. Classification (GTDB taxonomy): domain Bacteria; phylum Bacillota; class Clostridia; order Lachnospirales; family Bianqueaceae; genus Bianquea. Next base: position 12,956 of record CAUFVC010000016.1, read on the forward strand.
CGGCGCTTTTCCATCGGTATCAGAGGGAAAGCTTCAACAATGACGCGGCGTTGCGCCACAGAATCGCATCTTGATCCGCATCGGACAGGGGGAGGGAGCGGAGGAAATCCACGTCCAGCTTCTGGCTATGCCAGGGGGAATCCGTGGCAAACAATATTTTATCGGCGCCGTGAGCCTCCACGATGCGGAGAAAATCGTCGGGTGGGATTTGGCGATTCAGGCTGTAGGCGGCATCCAGATAGACAGGCGCGCCGGCCAGATGGCGGATAACCTCCTCCTGATACTGGTACCCGCCCATGTGCGCTAGAACGATGGGGGCGCCCTCAAAATGAGGGAGAAAACGCAAAACCCGCTGGGGAGTGCAGTGATGGATCTCCGGGTATCCGATGTCCAGCCCTGCGTGGAAGACCAGAATCAGATTTTCTTCAAAGATTGCCTCATACATGGGATATAAGCGCTCTTCATCCACAAAAAAATTTTGATAATCGGGGTGGAGCTTGATCCCTTTTAGGCCATCCCGGGCAATTTGTCGTATCTCATCCCGCCAGTGTTCGCTGTCAGGGTGAAAGCTGCCGAAGGAAATAAACTCAGGGTTGTCCTCCGCCACCCCAAGGGCAAATCGATGGACGTTGGCAAATTGCTTTGGCTTCGTTACAATATGCAAAAGCACGCTTCGGTCCACGCCGCCCTCCAGCATTGACGCCTTGAGATCCGCGGCAGTGCCATTGCGGTACGGCGTCGCGTGGGAGCGCTCTGCCAGAGATTGGATGGCAGGACCTGCGATGGCATCGGGGAAAATATGAGTGTGAAAGTCGATGATCAACTATATCACTTCTTTCTAGAGAACTAAGATGCCGATTTGTCCCGGCCAAGGGTGAGAGCCAGGAAAAACCCGGCGATGAACGTAATGACAGACACAATAACGGAAGAGACCGTAACGCCGCTGGCATAGGTGGTGGGATCAGCCGCGATGGAGTAGAGAGAGCCGATAATCAAGCCGAGGATTGCAAAGTATGTCACGGAATACGCCTTCTCCATGAGGATGGAGATGAGCTTGCTGATCAGGAGAACGCCGAGGACAATTCCGATTCCCAGAGATAACAGAAGCGGGATGTTGAAAGTATTAAGCGCTGCCAGGACAGAGGGGTAGAGGCCAAGGAGAACCAGGACAAATGAACCGCTGATACCTGGGATCACCATGGCGGCGGCCGCTATGGCGCCGGCGCCTAAAAAGATAGCCGCGTTTATGACGGACATCTCCGCAATGTTGACAGAGGCCTCGGGATCCTTCAGGAGAGAAAAGAGAACCACCACGGCGAAGGCAATAACCGCGGAGACGATATATCCCGGTTTGACCCCTTTGCAACTGGCCTTGGCACCAGCACGCCCCAGCCGCGGCCGGTGCCGAGCCCGGGCGGTTCGTGGACCAG
>CAUFVC010000017.1:0-14171 GCA_959029275.1 uncultured Eubacteriales bacterium
GGTCGCGCCCAAAATAGTGACCTGCCGCCTCTCCCGCTCCGGCATCCCCTATATGGATACGACATTCATGGTATAAGAAAGACAGAATGCCTACAACAAAAATCGCCATAACAATGGATATAGCAATTCTCCACCCTCTTTGCCGGAGTGTATTTCCCCTAATAAATCGTTTATACACCCAAAGGGAAAGTCCGAAAAACATACATATAAGCAGGGAAAGGATAGCGGTTCTGGAACCGGACAGCAGGCAATAAACGCATTGGACGAGAATATTCCCCGAGAAAAAAAAAACGCGCTAGCAAGCCCGATGATTGCAGACAAAGATAGGATGAGAATAAAATTGCCATCACCCCGAACATGGCTCCATAATTGGGATCCGTGTACTCCCCGTACAGACGTCCGTCATAGGAACCCCTAACAACCACGCCCTCTGCTTCATATGAAATCTGCTCAACATGCAGAACCGCCATGATCAGCGCAGTCAATGAGGTTAAAAAGACGAGGATGGAATAAAAACGCATGAGAAGGATGGCTTCTTTTTTATAATACGAATCCTCAACTGTATCATCCACTGCATATAGCAAGAAAAATTGCAGTAACAGCCAAATAAATCCCTTTATATTTCCTATTATTCCATATTTTTGATTTATAATACTAGAAATTATATAAATTACTAAAAAAAGGATCAGAAATTCAATCCCCGGCATTGTAAAGGAACGTTTTCGGACAAATCCCCAAAAAATGAAAATGCCTCCCGCAACAGCCAGAATCGCTGCAAATAGTGAGACCTTCTGGCAGCTGAAGTTTAGAAAGGAGGAGATAAGCAGACACATATATGCACATTTGAATATGGTAATGCCTTTAACTCTTATATCGGCTTTAGCTGTCATGTCAAACCCTCTTTCTAGTCCTTTCCCTCATCGAGGCTTATCGTTTACTCGTATTTTGAAAGCGTCCGCTCCACTCGACAGTACTCGCTGACATCAAAGGAAACTCCACCGGTCTTCTCTCCTGTGCAGACTTATAGATGGCCAGTACTAGCTCTAAGGCGCGCTTGCCTGCATAGCCGTCAACATAGGGCGCGCGATCGTGCAAAACCGCCTCGATCATATCCCGATATAATGGGGTATGTCCAAAGCCATAGACATTAGGAGGGTCCTCCTGAAACGCCTCTTTAATCTGGTCTGCACTGTCGTCTCCGTCGGCAAATCTCCACTCATCGATGCGGTTAACCGATTTGCCGCCCGCCTTGACGGTCCCTTTCTCGCCAAAAAGATATAGGGTCTCCTCCAGATTTTGGGGATATATATCGGTGGTTCCCTCAATAACACCGTAGCTTCCATTTCGGAATCGAACCAATGCGATGCCTAGGTCTTCCGCCTCTATATACGGATGGTTCAAGCGGTCTGTATACGCAAAGACTTCCGTTACCTCGTCCCCCATCATCCAACGGAGCAGATCGATATTATGGATACACTGATTCATGAGAGCGCCCCCGTCCTGCTCCCACGTTCCCCGCCAGGGCGCCTGGGTGTAATACTCAATCCCTCGGTTCCACCGAATGTGGGCCGTCCCATAAAACATGCGGCCAAACCGTCCGTGCTCCACAGCCTCCCGGATCTTAAGAATGGATTTATTAAACCGGTTCTGATGACAGGGGCAGACTTTGACGTTTTTCTCTTCTGCTGCTTGAAGGATCTGGTCGGCATCCTGCATCGATAACGCGATTGGCTTCTCAATGATCACGTTGCACCCGTGATTGATGCAATCCACCGCAACCCGGGCATGGTTTCCACTTTCCGTGGCAATGGCAACGAGAGTCGGCTTTTCTTTGTCTAACATTTCAAGGTAATCTGTATATTGTTTGACTTCATTTGGCAAATGAAATGTCTCCACTTTGTTTTCCATTCTGGAAGGAACGACGTCGCATACCGCTGTAATCTCCAAACCATTGGCCATAGCGGCGGCTATGTGATTGTACGATATCCGGCCACATCCAATTAACGCATATTTCATGATCCCCATCCATCCTTTATCATATTTCTTCTATCCTGTTCTGATATTCCATTTTCTGTATGAATACTCTCCTATTATACCACTTGCGCGGCGGAGTTCCTATATCTTTATAAAAATTTAAGAAAATACCTTCCTCCCTTTTCTTCGGATAAGCCGGTATAACAATGGACTGACTGCCAAAAAATATCCCCCTCCTGCGCAAACTGTCACCAGAATAAACCGTACCAGCGGCGAATATCCCGCCCAAATCTGATTGCCAAAGTTTGCGATAACGATACACAATATGCCAGCCCCACACATCAACGGTAAGTGCCGTAAAATTGCTCTATAAGAGAGATATGAATTATGTTTACGCGCCATTATCGCGTTGAGCAGTCCACAGATAAAAACGGAAACACTGCTGGCAAAGGAAATCCCCAGAACGCCATATTTTGAATACAGCGCAACGCTTAAAATAATATTGACGACGACTCCAATTGTGCTGTTTATCATAGGAAGGCGTGAATTCTGATAGCCATAGTGAACCCGGCTGTAGACCTCCCGCAAAACGATAGGCACAAAGCCAAATCCATATCCGGCCAACGCGTCAGCCGCGATGCGCACACTGTCAGCATTAAATGCTCCTCGCTTGAAAGCAATTGTCACAATATCCTGTGAACAAATAATTGTCAAAATACTGATGGGTAGAAATACGAGAATCAAAAGCTCGGCAGACCAATTGACCTGTTCTGCCGCCTCACGGTGTTCCTCCTTCGCAATATGACTAGTCACATAGGAAAACAGGATAGAACCAAAGGAGACGATAAATGTGGTAACCAAGTTTGACAATACCGCGCCATAGTTTAGTGCCGTCACCGATCCTGCTTCCATTCCGGAAACCAAGATTTTGTCAACCATCTGGTTGATATATACCATGGAATATCCCAACAAAAGAGGCGCGCACATTTTCATCAAATGGCGCACAGCAGCGTTGGCAAAAGGATTTCCCGGATAAAAGCGCCAGTATTTTCGGACAAGAATGCCGAGGTAACATGTGTTCCAAATGGCATAGGCAAAGAAACCCACCACCAGCGAACCCACTCCTAGCTTGGAACGAAAGGCCAGGACCACAACAATCAGCAAAACGCTCTGATTTAAATTAATGATTTCACCGGGAATAAAGCGCTTGTTTGCATTTAAAAGGGCCTGAAATATAGCGGTCCACGTAAACAAAATCAAAACCGGCGAGTATATCCGGAGGTAATAGGCAAGGGTTTTTGACTGTTCCGAAGTGTAGGTGGGCGCAATAATTTTTGTGATTCCGGGCGCCGCGACTAATACTAAGGCCGTGGTTGCGCCGGCAATTATAGTAAACGCCTTTATCGTATCCGAAGAAAAACTTTTTGCATCTTCGCCGCTGGTTTCCTCGATGTGAATATATACAGAAATGAAAGCCGTCACCAGCACCTGTACAATCACATATTGAATATTTCCAATAAAACTTTGGGATAAATTGATGAGATCCGTTTCAATGGTTGTTCCAAAACTGCTGGCGATCACCATCTGCTTGATAAAGCCCAGCAATTTGGCCACCAGAATAACACCTGTGATAGAGCAAATGGTCCCCAGGATTCCTTTTCGTTTCACTGAATGCGGTTCCCCTCCCTCGTTTTAGCCGAAGCCTTCCCTTCCCGATACACGCTGATAAACAGTCCGCAGCCGATACCAACCATGGCGCAAAGCAGCAAAATTATGATAAACGCCTCCTCCGATGAAGATGCGCTGTGGGTGTGGTTTACCACCGCTTGAATCTTCCCGTCGTCTCCATAGGTGACATATATATTCAAATGATTTTCTTGGGAAATCTTTTCCACGCTCTGATTCACCACATTTGTTAGATCATTTAATCCTTTCTTAGCATCCTCCAGCGAATTCTCCATTTGCCTGCTTTCACCCGCAATTACATCCGGATACTCTCTCAACTGTTCCAACAAATTCTCATAATAGCGAACCCTCATTTCAAACAAACTGTTCAATTCAGATTCCGCTTTTTCCACGTGTAGCTTTGCTTTCTGAAGAAGTTTCTCATATTTCTCAATCAGCGCATGGATCTGCCCTGGTGGAACGTACAGCGCTCCCGCTTGATTTAGCTCACTCTCCAACGGCTGGCAGATTTTTTTGTCAAATACCGCCGCCTGATTTCTATACTCTTTTAGGAGTTCCGTCTGCGCTTCTGTCAATGTCTTTTCTTGAGACACGGTATCCAGATATTCTTTTACATTAGCACAGCCATTTTGAAGGGCATTGCTGCAATTCTTATAGAACTCCTCATCATACGTTTCCTTTGAAAAGTCAACGCTCTCCAGTCCGTCTGCTTTGCCTGCCGCTGTTGTTTCGAGCTGGCCGGCGTACAAAAAACCAGCGCCAACCCCAAGCAGTAAAAACAGCAGCACCGTTACACAAAAATATCGAATTTGATGCTTTGCCGCATCGCAGATCGTTTGAAATGTAATCTCTACAATCTTCATAGACTTCGCTCCCTCTCTTTCGGAAAAAAATACATAAGTATACATGTCAATAGGAAACCATGAGACAAGAGTACTACACTCCAAGACGCATTGACGAACATTGTTGCAGCATAGAGGCAGATTGGCAGGAGCAGCTTCAGTTCCGTCCTCTGGGATGCCATATCCAGCAGGCGAAAACACAAAATCAAAAGCAAGGGGAGCAGCAACACCCCCAGCGCCACCGGCAGATTCGCAAACAAATCGCCGAGCATCCCCGTATTCGCTGAACTCTGCGGATAGCCTTCAAACTCTCCGATGATGTAGGGAATGTTCGTGGAGTATATATTGTCAAAGGAGAGTCTGCCCATGAATCCATCGCGAAATAGATTGAGAGGATTTTCCTGGAAAAATATTGCATATTTTTCACTTAACTGCGCAGGAATATACATCATCCTTCGAAAAAACAATGTCATTACGTAATACGTCCCCACGAACTTATATTCTAGCGCCGCAGCCCCAACAAAAAGGGAGAGAAGTCCTGAAATCCAGCGCAGCATCCAGGGTTTAAACAGAAAATAGCAGGCCAGGGACGCAAAAAATAAGAAAAATATAGATTTATTGCCTCCAATGGAAAAAAGCAGCAAAAGCACAAAACACAAAAGTACTGCTATCAGATACTTCCTTTTTTTCAGCCAATATAGCAAAAGGATGGGCAAAACAATACCCATTGCAGAGAGGAGATAGGTTGCAATAGTCGGAAGCTGATACTCAGCTGCCTCGGCTCGAATACCGTACACATTAAAAAGATCGAGGGTGATCCGAAAGCCAGTATATTTCCACGAGATAAAAACTACAAACAGTATGGAAAAAATCGTAAGCACAGGGAAAATTTTTTCAATATGTTTTGTGCCCGCGGGCTTCGCGGCAAGCACTGGCACCTTACACTGAAGAAATAATAGAATCGCCCAATATAAAATAAAGATCAGTAAAAAACTTACGCTCACCCCTTTACATCCGCAGTAAGAGGTCAAGGGAATAAAATAAAGGTAATTAAGAAAGGTTACGATGACAGAGGAGGCTGTTTTCTCCTCATTTATTTTTGCCACAAAAGGCGAAAAAATGAATACCGTCATTATAGAACAAACATAATTCAGCGGCAGTAGATTGGTTGTAAAATCAGCGTAGGCAAAAAGCGGCGATATCAGCCATAGATATAAAAAATCCAGGCTGAAGCGATAGACCATAATCAATAAAATCTGAAGAGGAAACGGATTTACCTGCTCCAATTTGTCTTTAAATGTCAAAAAGCTCCCTCCTATAATGGGTAATGCACAGCTGCGCCGTCTGCTTTAGACGAATCCTTTCTGCTCTCTAAAATATCTTCATAGACAGCAAAGAGTTTCTTCTCCTCCACACCCCAATTAAATTCTTTCTCAACCGCTCGACGTCCATTATCCCCCATTCGCTTCGCTTCTTCCGGGGAATCCAACAGATAGCGGATTGCCGCGGCGATTTCATCTATGCTTTCAGGGTTGACACAGACGCCAAATTGATACTCTTTGATCATTCTTTGATTATACGGACTATCCGAAAGAATGACGGGGAGTCCCATGGACATATACTCATACACTTTGATTCCGAAAGTATCGATCTTCAAATATTGACCTCTGTCTAAAAGCGTACAGAGCCCAATGCAGCTTTCTGACAAAAGAGCCGCCACCGACTCTCGATTCAATAGCCCGCGATACTCCACACAGCTGTACTCCGCCATCTCGCGAAGCGATGCCTCATATTCTTTTGATGAAAAGAGACCGGCCAAAGCGAGTGTGGCGCCAGCACCATAGGCAGCCTTTATGTCATTTGTTATACCGCGCTCTTCTGTCAGCCCTCCAACATAGCAGACCATATTCTCTTTCTTAGGCGACTCCGGATTGTACCGGTCAAAGAATTCTCCAAGAATGGCAGCATTGCTGATGATTACGCTTCGCCTGCACTGTCCTTTAAATGGATTTTCGCCACCCATAGTGCATGGAAAAATTACGGCGTCCAACCGCTTTAACGCATACCGCTCATAGATTCCGTAGCATTTCGCAACCCATTGCGAGAGCCGCTTAGGCAGATACGGCTTGTCTTTCAACTGTTCCGTATATCTTTCGTGACTGTCAAAGATAACGTTTTTGCCCTTTCGCCTCAGCTTCAGCCCGTAGGGTATCAATTCGGGATCATGGAAATGGTAAATCTCTGCATCAACCGCCAACGCCTTTTTATAGACATTCTTCGTCACACGAAATATGCGTTTCAATCGCCCGCCGATGACATTGCCGATCCCAATAATGTGAACGCCATTTTTTTCGTAGGAGTCCCCCTGCTCAATCAAGTAAACGTCATAGCCCGCTTTCTTTAAGGACACGCATTCCTTGTGGAAGATGCGGTCGTCCTCAGGTGCATGCGCGCTGGTCATATGGCATACTTTTATCATATTGATTCCCCTATATCTTGTATCCCAAGAGCCGTTTAAGCCGCGGTTTCATAATTTCGATCAATTCGCTGATCAGCGGTCTCCGGCTGACTATATAATAGGGCGTACAGATTCCACCGAATTGCCGGAAAAAATTTTCAATTCCCTCCACCATCGAGCCCTCAAAATCAAAAACCGCAGATCGGGTTGAGGCAAATTGGATGCTCTCCCAAAGCAAAAGGCTCTGAGCTCCGCTGCTCCGAAATTCGGAATCCGAGGCTCCTAAGAGATAGTAGCAAACTTTTTCGTCAAAGACAAGATAGGCGCATGAGTGAACATTGCCGACCGAATCGCGCGCTTCAAAATATTTTCCGCAATGGTTTTCTTCACAGCTCTGGACAATCCTTCGAATTAAATCCCTGCTCATAGGATTTTTGCGCTTCTGCGCGGAAAATGTGCGATCCAGCATCAGGATCAGCGTCTCAACGTTGGTCTCTGTATTGACTTCCACCTTATTTTTTGCATATTTAATATTCTTCTTCGCCGTCTTGTTGAATCGCTGATAGAGCGCATCACAGTCGCTCAGATCCGAAAGGCGATAGGTAAAGCGCGGTTCCATCCGATAACCAAGCCAGCGGAAAGGAAGAACATATTGATTGCAGGGAGCTAATGTCTGTACAACGGAACGCTTGTGTTCTAACTTTTCAAAAATCTCCTGAATAATTTTTTTTTGCATTCCATAGTCATCCTGCACCTCCGGCGCTATCCAAATGCCCAATGTCTGCGTGAGCTCTGGCGTAATGACGGAACTTCCGTGCGTCACATATGGCATCCGCCCAATCACGGCGCCGTCTTTACCCTTGACCAATACTTCATTCCATTCTCCAGGCGCCACGATATCCAGCCACCACGGCTGCTCAAATAGGCTATTCGCGTACGGTGTCGTATTCATTTGATCGCTCCAATTCCTCAATTGCATCTCGGTATGAAATAAATTCATAGTGATTTTCTTTCAGATAGCGGATCGTCTCAGTATACCACTGTTTCATCTCCGGATCAAACTTGTCGTCGAATTGATAATCGTGAAATAATATAGTGCAGTACGGCATTCCCATCCGCTCCGCCTGCTGAATCGCGGCAAAAGTATCAGCAAGTCCCTGCTCCAAATTGCCCGCTTTGCATATATATCCATCCATAATATGCAGCGGGAATTCCCACATATTTCCAACCCGATAAGGTGGCCGAATCTCTACCTTTTGTTTATTAAACCATGTGGAATCAAAAAGATAACCAGCCTGCTCCATCTTTTTGAAGGTGTCCTCTTCAAACTGCACGTAGTGATTTCGCAGTCCAAAACTCTTCAGGCCGGAGAGCGTCTGAAATGCGTCATACTCCCGCCGCATTGCCTCTGCGCTGCGATACGAAACACCGTGGACTCCCACATCAAACCCTTGTTCCATAACTTGCCGAATGATTGGGGCCGCCTTTTTACGCGAATAGGACATCCCCAATGTGTTATCCATACCAAAAAAGAAGACGGACGGTATCTCATTTTTGTGATCGAACTCCATAATCTCATAAATGCGGTGCATACGATTGTGAAATAAAAGCGTAAGCCGATACCAAAACGTTTGAAACGAAATTTTTTTCTTACAAAGATGAACAGCGCTTCTCACCCACAGCTTCTCAAGAATTAAATCTTTCAGCACATGATCCGTAGCGAAGAGGTGATCAACATCATGGGAAATTAAGATCTTCATCGCGCTAAAAACTCCTTGATACTTTCCACAATTTTTTCCGCCGACTCTCCGTCCCCGAAAGGCCGGTAGGCTGGGTCAAACCGAACGGTGGCGTGGAGCTTGTCTAAAATGTCCTGCCGAACCGGCTTTGCCAACTGATTACAGCCATCCTTCATCGTCTCGGGCCAGACCACAAAATCCAACACGGTGACACAAGGTTTCTTTGCAAAAAATGCTTCTCTCTGGACTCCTCCGGAATCGGTGACAATTTTTTTAGCCCGGTTCACTAATGAAATAGAGGTTTTGTACCCGACCGGAAGCGTCAAAATGATATTGTGATACCCCTGCTCTCTGCACAGCCGTTCTGCCCGGACATGATTTCGAGGGTGAACGGGATAAATCGTTGGGGCATCCAGGGAATTCATCGCTGAAAAAATATGATTCAATTTTTCGTCTGTGTCCGTGTTCTCCTGGCGATGGCAGGTCATATAATAAAACGCTTCCGGCAATACCACTGTGTTCCCCGAAAAGTCGAGGATGCCGCAGAGTTCCGAACCATCCAGTTGCCCTGTATAATAGCAGAATGCATCATACATAGGATCCCCTACGAGCTTAGCTGTCGCGCCTAGGCCTTCTCTCTCAAGAAATTGGAAGCTTGACTCTGTACAAGCCAAATTAACGGCAGCTACATGGTCTGTAACCACACGATTCACTTCCTCAGGACTGTCGAGCGTGCCGAAACGATTTCCTGCCTCCACATGGCATATGGGAATATGAAGTTTCACCGCCGCCAGGGCAGCCGCCAGGGTGGAATTTGTATCACCGAACAACAGCGCCATATCAGGCTGCTCCTTCAGAAGGATCTCCTCAATTCGAACCAGCATCTGGCCGGTCATCTGGCCGTGGGTGCCCCCGGATATGCCCAAATTATAGTCCGGATGCGGTATATGCATCTCCTCAAAAAATACATCCGACATATTGGGGTCAAAGTGTTGGCCTGTATGAATCAAGACCTCCTGAAATTGTCTCCGCAAAACGCGGGAGACAACAGCCAACTTAATAAACTGAGGCCGCGCTCCCACAACCGTACAGACTTTTTTCATTACAATACCTCAATGTTCTGGCGGTCTTTTATGTCTTTCATAACATTTTTACAGTCAAACACAGGGACCCCGGATGTGGCTACCATCTGATAATCCACTGTCGTATGTGCTGTGGTGATCGTGACCAGATCATATTGTTGAAGAATCTCAGGACTGATTTCCGTCAAACCTTGATGCCATTGGCCGCCATCTCGATACTTAGGAATAAAGGGATCATGAAAGCTAACATCGGCTCCTGTCTTCTCAAACTCTTCAATAACTCGAATCGCAGGACTCTCCCGGTAATCATCAATATCCTGTTTATAGGCTACCCCCAGCACCAGCACCTTCGATCCGTTCAGCGCTTTTTTATAGCGGTTTAAAATTTTCCCTGCCCGCTCCACCGTATATTCCGGCATACGGTCATTGATGATCATGGAAGACTCAATCATAGAGGTGTGAAAGCCATACTCCCGGGCTTTCCACGTCAGATAATAGGGATCCAGGGGGATGCAGTGTCCTCCAAGGCCAGGTCCAGGGTAAAACGCCTGAAATCCGTAGGGTTTCGTCTTGGCCGCATCAATCACTTCCCAGATATTGATGCCCATCCGATTACACAGAATGGCTAATTCATTGATAAGTCCAATGTTGATGTTGCGATACGTATTTTCAAGAATCTTTTCCATCTCTGCCACGGCAGGAGATGATACGGTGTGAATGGCGCCATCCAGCACTGTCGAATAGACCAACGAGATAACTTCCGCGGCATCGGCCCCGATCGCACCCACGACCTTGGGAGTGTTCTTGGTTTTATATGTCTTATTCCCTGGATCAACCCGCTCAGGAGAAAATCCTAAGTAAAAATCGTTTCCGCACTCCAGTCCGGACCCTTGCTCTAAGATAGGGCGAATGAGCTCTTCCGTCGTGCCCGGGTATGTTGTCGATTCTAATACGACCATCGTTCCCTTCGTTAAATAATGGGAAATAGCTTCCGCCGACGAGCGCACATAACTGATATCCGGCTGCTGATGGGCATCCAGCGGGGTCGGAACGCATATGGCGATGAAATCCACATCCTTGACAAAGCTGAAATCCGTTGTCGCCTTCAACATGCCAGCGGCTGTCAGCTCTTGCAAATCTGCGTCTACGACATCGCCAATGTAGTTTTGTCCTCTGTTCACCATATCCACTTTTTCCTGCTGGACATCAAAGCCAATGGTGTGGAAGCCGGCTTTCGCCTTGTCTACGGCTAAAGGCAGACCGACATATCCTAGCCCAACGACTCCCATAATCAGAGTCTTATTTTGAATCTTTGCAATCAATTCCTGTTTCATGCTCATTTTTTTGCACTCTCCTCTACTTCTTGTTTTTCATTCATACAATATTTTTTCCCGCAGGCGGAACAGGCTGAGATGCCGTCTGTGAAGTTCAGCTGTTCCCCGCACTGACAAACATACCCGCGAATTGTCGCCGGTACGCCGTATACCATGGCATAGTCTGGTACGCTCTTTGTTACCACGGAGCCTGCCCCCACAAAAGCATACCGCCCAATATCATGACCGCAAACAATCGTAGCGTTGGCCCCGATGCTGGCCCCTTTTTTGACAACGGTTTTTTTATATTCACTTTTCCGCTCAATAAATGCTCGAGGATTGATAACGTTGGTAAAAACGCAGGAAGGGCCTAAAAATACATCATCTTCACACACAACGCCGGTATAAACCGATACATTGTTTTGAATTTTGACCCCTCTCCCCAGCGTTACGCCCGGAGAGATCACAACATTCTGACCTATGTTACAATTTTCTCCAATCTCGCTGTTTCTCATAATATGGGAAAAATGCCAGATTTTTGTTCCGCTCCCAATCCTACAGCCCTCGTCCACATAACTGGATTCATGTACAAAGTAATCCTTCTCCACTATAGCACCTCCAAAACCGCGTCAATAACCGCTTGCTGGTCTTCTCTTTCCAGATAGGGATGCATGGGCAACGACAGCGTCCGCGCACAATAGTCGATGGCGTTGCTATATGTTTCACCGTACTGAGGCTCTCCTTGAAAGACTGGCAGCGCATGTTGAGGCGTCGGATAGTAAACCATATACGGTATCTCTTTTTCCCGCAGATGCGCGATGATCGTGTCCCGGGCTGCCGTATTTTTCACAAGGATGGCGTACTGCGCATAAACGGACACACACCCCGCATCCACAAAGGGGACAACAAAATATTTGGCAAAGGCCTCATTATATCTGGCAGCGATTGTCTGTCTCGCCTCGATTTCATACTCTCTCAGTGCCTTAAGCTTTGGCAAAAGGATGGCCGCCTGAATCGTATCGAGCCTAGAATTCATCCCAATCCGGATATTGTTATATTTTCCCCCAGGGCCTTTTCCGTGAACACAGAGTGAACGGCAGACTGCCTCTACCGCGTCATCATCGGTAAAGATGGCGCCGCCGTCGCCAAAACACCCCAAAGGTTTCGCCGGAAAAAAGGAGGTCGTCGCTATATATCCAAAGGAACCGCATCTCTTGCCTTTATAGGAAGCGCCAAAACTCTGTGCGGCATCTTCGATCAAAAGCAAACCATATTTCTCACAGATGGGAACGATGGCATCATAGTCACAGGGATTGCCTAAAATGTCAACTGACACTACGGCCTTCGGCCGCAATTGTCCCTCCGCCAACACAGCTTGAATTTGCCTTTCCAGGCTCTCCGGGCTGAGGCAATAGGTATCCGGAGTGATGTCGCAGAATACAGAGGTAGCGCCCAATAACTTAGCCGGTTCCGTCGAGGAAATAAATGTGATATCGGGGCAGAAAACCGCATCCCCCTCCCCGACATTGGCCACCATGAAGGCAATCTGCAGGGCGTCCGTACCATTCGCACAGGAAATGCAGTGCTTTCTTCCGACAAATTCTGCCAGCTGATCTTCCAGCAGCTTAACCTGAGGGCCGCCTATAAACTGGCAGGAGTCTAACACCGCCCGAATGTTGTCATCAATCTCTCTTTTTAATGCCCCGTATTGCGATTTTACATCAATAAACTGCACCGTTTATGCCTCCCCTCTTCTTTTCATTTGGTCTTCTATGAGGTCGATTAGTTTCTGGGTAAGTTTGGGAAAATCGTAATCCTCTGCCGCGCGCCGCGCATTTTGACAGAGCCGGTCATAGTCATCCTGACGGATCGCGGCAATCTCCGAGATCCTCTTTGCCGCGTCGTGTATATCGGAATACTCAATATGAAAACCGCACTGATACCGGTCAATCAGGTCCCGCCCCATAACCAGATTTGTTAGGACCGGCGTTCCCCCTGCGAAATATTCAAACAGCTTATTTTGACTGCCTCCGTATTTCCAGATATCGTGCATCTCATAATTTAATATTGTCAGGTTTGCATGGCTTGTTATATACGGGACAAACTTTTTGTCCACCCGCCCTTTAAAAATGACATTCGGTATCGCTTCCTCTTTCAATCGCTGGCGCAGTACTGGCAGCTCGTCCCCATCTCCCCAAATCAGGAAGCGAACTCTAGGGTTCTCTACGGCTTTCGCCACATCCAGAAGCAGGCCTAGATTGTTTGCCTTTCGAATGGAGCCCGCATATACGATCTTAAATGTCTCAGGATCATTTAAATCGGCATCCTCAACTTGAAAATGCTCTTTATTGTAGTCAAATTCTTTCAAATCGACGCCATTGTTGATGAAATATACCTTAGAACTTGGAATCTCTTTCTCCCAGCCTTGGTCCAGTATATAGTCATAGGCTCCTTCCATGGTAAAAACAACCGCATCTGATTTTTTATAGATCCATTTTTCCAGCCGCCGCAACAGCAAAACCCCTGGATTGTTTTTCCCGGCAACGCCGTATGCTACGATCGATTCCGGCCACAGATCCGCAATCTCTGCAATCCCTACGCAGTGGTATTGTCTCGCTATACGGATTCCAGCGGCGCAGGACATGGGCGGCATCGACGTCGCCACGATGGCGTCCGGTTTTGGAAATTTCTTGCAAACCCCCGGCAGCTTCCAGGCAAATTCCATCATGTTGTAAACTCGTGAAAGTCCATTGCCTGTGTATCCTTTGCATTTTATATAGACGTACGAGACGCCGTCCACGACGTCTTCCCGGTATGGCACGTTGTTGGTTATCAGATTCTTATCGGAATTGTGGACCGTACTTGCAGCAAATATGGTAACCTGGTGCCCCCTCTGCATGAGATATTTTGCAAAATACGTCTGACGGGCCAGTGGATAGTATTTAGGGGGGACCGCATAGTGATTGATTAGCCAAATATTCATCTATAACTCCCTGTTTGATGTCTTCAGATTGTAATATACCCTAATTTGTTAGTATCGCACATTACCGTTTGATATGCAAGTCTTTTACCCAAAT
>CAUFVC010000018.1:0-14005 GCA_959029275.1 uncultured Eubacteriales bacterium
CGCCCGTCTTCGTAAAGACATCGGTCAGGTGGCTTGGCACGCCAGCTCCACCCGATGCGATGACGGGAACGTTCACAGCGTCGGAAACCAGCTTCGTGATCTCCAGATCATATCCCTGGTGCGTCCCATCGTTATCGATGGAATTGACGCAAATCTCGCCGGCCCCCAGAGCCTCCCCCTGTCTGGCCCACTCCACAGCGTCCATGCCCGTAAAGACTCTGGCGCCGTCGATGGCAATCTCATAGCCGCTGGGAATCCGCTCCGATTTCTCCACACGCTTGACCTGCATACTCAGAACCATGCACTGCCGCCCGAACGCTTTCGCCCCCTGCTGAATAATCTGGGGATTGCGGACCGCCATGGAATCAATGCTGATTTTCTCCGCGCCCGCCTTCAACACCTGAAACATATCCTCCAGGCTGCGGATGCCGCCTCCGACGGTGAAGGGGACAAATACTTCCCTCGCGACTTTTCGAACCATATCCAGATCGATGGGACGCTTCTCTGCGCTGGCGAGGATATCATAGAAAATAATCTCGTCCACCTGCTCTCGATAGATGGTCCTGGCCACTTCCTCCGCCGGCGCGATGTCAATATTGTCCTGAAACTGGTGGGCCTTCGTCACCATTTTGTTGCGCACGTCAAAACATGCAATCAATCGTTTTGTCAGCATAGCTCGATCCCCTCCTCCGCGATACGGACAAAATTCCGGAGCAGCCGAAGGCCGCCCTCTCCGCTATTTTCCATGTGAAACTGGGACGCCATGATATTGCCCTTGGCCACAAAGGAGCAAAAGGTCTGTCCATACTCCGTTGTGCCCAGGATCACATCGTCTTCCTCCGGAATCACATAATAGGAGTTGACGAAGTAGAAATAGTCCCCCTCCCCTAAGCCCTGCGTCAGCGGATGCGGTTTCCGGTACTGCACACGGTTCCAGCCGATCTGCGGTACGCGGACCGACCCCGGAAAGCGCTTTACCTGCCCTTTAAGCCAGCCAAGACAGGGGGTATCCCCCTCCTCGCTGTGGTCAAAGAGGATCTGGAGTCCAACACAGATTCCGAGAAAAGGAAGCTTATCCCGCAGCACCTTCTCCTCGATCGCCTCCAAAAGTCCCTGCTCCTTCAGCGACGCGATGGTTGCGTCGGCGGACCCTACGCCCGGCAAAATAATGGCCGTGGCGCCGTCGAAGTCCTCCGCTGATTTTGCCATCTTGCAGGAAGCCTGGATGGTTTCTAACGCATTGAATACACTGGGACCATTTCCCGCCCGATAATCTACTACTGCGATCATGCCGATTCCCCTCCCGTCCTTTCAAATCGCAGAATCGCCTTCTCAAGGTTGATTCTGCCCTCGTATAACGCCTTTCCCGTTATGACGCCGGGTATGCCAGCCTCGTACAGCGACGCCAGATCGTCCATGGAGGACACGCCGCCGGACGCAATGACGGTCAGCCCGGTCTCCCGCATAAGCGCCCTTGTCGCCTGGACGTTCGGACCGCACAGCATCCCATCCCGGCTGATATCCGTATAGACAACGGTGGTAACGCCCAAGTCTTTCATAGCCCGTCCTAAATCAGCCGCCGTAGTCCCACTGACTTCCTCCCAGCCCTCCAGCGCAACCATGCCATCCTTTGCGTCGATTCCTACCACGATCCGCTCGGGGCCATACTCCCCTAGCGCCGCCTTCAGAAAGGCCGGATCCTTGACCGCCGCCGTGCCGATAATCACCCTGCGAACGCCGGCTGCCAGCTTTTCCTCAATGTGGTCGAGACAGCGGATGCCGCCTCCGGTCTGAACCGGAATTGACACCGCCTGCGCTGCGGCGCGCAGCGCCTCCGTGTTAACCCCTTTTCCTTTCAAAGCGCCGTCCAGGTCCACAACATGAACCCAGGAGGCGCCGAGGCTTTCCCATCTGCGCGCCATCTGCGCCGGGTCTGCCTCGTAAACGGTAACCTTGTCAAACCGTCCCTGCTGTAGGCGGACGCACTGTCCGTCCTTCATATCGATTGCTGGATATAGAATCATGGGCCGCCTCCTATAAAGTTCCCTTTGACGAGCGAACCCCTTGAATTCTCCCGTCGATCCCTACCGCCTGATCCAGAGCCTGTCCAAAGGCCTTAAACATGCTCTCCGCCAGGTGGTGATTGTTGGTGCCGGCCAGCTGCTTAAAATGGAGATTCATGCCGGCGTTAACCGCCACGGCGTAGAAAAACTCCCCCACCATCTCCGTATCCAGGGCGCCAAGGCGCGGCACGGTAAAGGCCACCTCCATATTGAGGTACGGTCTCCCGGATAAATCCAGAGCACAGAGCATCAAGGTCTCATCCATGGGGATCGCCATAGTTCCATACCGCCGAATCCCCTCTTTTGTCCCCAGCGCCTCCCTGAGAGCCTGCCCTATGGCGATTCCCACGTCCTCCACCGTGTGGTGGCAATCTACATCCAAGTCGCCCTTCGCCCACACATGTAAGTCAAAAAAGCCGTGTTTCGCAAAGAGGGTCAGCATGTGGTCTAAAAAGCCGATCCCCGTCTGGATATTGGAATCCCCTTTTCCATCTAAGTCAAAATCAACCGTGATATCCGTTTCGCTGGTTTTTCTCTGCACTGTCGCTTTTCTCATGATTCGATTCCCTCCAAGATTTCCCACAGCGATGCCAAGAATAGGTCGTTCCCCTCCCGCGCCGTGATGGATACGCGAATGTAGGATTTCATCGGCCCGGTGTACGCCCTGACCAGGAGACCCCGCTCCAACAGCAGAGCCCCCAGATTTTCCACATTCGAGCGCATAAAAAAGTAATTGGCGCTGGACGGATAGCAGTAGAATCCTCGCTTGCCCTCCAGCTGGCATAACTGTTCATACATGCGGTCCCGCTCACTCAAGATCCAGGCGATGTGCTCCCTGTACTCCGGCCGGCGAAGCACCTTCGCCGCGGTGATCTGGGCGACGGTACTCAAGTTGTAGGGAGCTTTCACCGTGTCCAGCGCCTGAATCATCTCCCGGCTCCCCAGAGCATATCCCACGCGGAGCCCCGCAAGCCCAAAAGCCTTGGAAAATGTCCGGAGAGAGACGAGATTGGGATAGGTCTCAATCAGATCAAGATAGCTCTGACCAGAAAATTCGCCATAGGCCTCATCCAGGGCTACAATGCACGATACACCCTCCAAAATCCTCTCCAGCTCACAGCGCTCCAGCGCGCTGCCAGTGGGATTGTTCGGCGTACAGAGGAATAGGATTTTCGGCTTTTGCTCGCGGCACATCCGGAGAATCCTATCGACAGGATAGGAAAAATCCTCCGCATTCAAGTCAAAGGCCACCGCCTGCCCGTGATTGATTTTGGCGCTGAGGGCGTACATCGAGAAGGATGGCTCTGGCACCAGGATGGCGTCACCCTCCTCCAGGAATGTTTTCATGAGGAAATCAATAATCTGGTCGGATCCCACGCCGCACAGAACCTGTTCCACGGACAGTCCGTTTGCCTCTGCGATTGCCCGGCGAAGCTCCACACAATCCGTATCCGGGTAAAAGCGAAGGGTCTCTTCCTCCTGGATCCATTTCGCAAGTTCGCCGCGCAGTTCCCGGCTCATGGGAAAAGGGCTCTCATTGGCATCCATCTTGATTCCCCTCACGGGCTGCACTTGATAATTGACCATCTGGCGAAGATCCCGCCGCATAAACGTTCGTACATCCATCACCGCTCATTCCTTTCGTCCAGATACCGGAGCCGAACCGCTTGCCCGTGACCATACAGCTTTTCTGCCTCTGCAAAGGCGATCACATCCTCCGCCAGTTCCATCATCCCGTCTCTGGTCATGTAGATGAGGCTCGTCCTCTTGATGAAATCGTCCACCCCAAGGGGGGAGAAAAACCGTGCGCTTCCCCCGGTGGGCAGTACATGGTTGGGGCCGGCCATATAGTCTCCCAATGGCTCGGGGCTGTACTGCCCAACGAAGATGGCACCGGCGCAGCGGATCCGGGATACGAATCCCATTGGCTCAGCGGTACAGATTTCCATGTGCTCCGGGGCATACGCATTGGCCATCTCCACCCCTTCCTCCAGATTTCGAACAAGCAGGATCATACCGCGATTCTTCAGAGAGGCTTCGATGACGTCCCGGCGCGGCGCAGCGGCTGTCTGAACCGCCAGCTGCTCCCGAACCTGCTCCGCCAGCTCCCGCGAGTCCGTGATGAGAATGGAGCCGGCCATCTCGTCGTGCTCCGCCTGGGATATCATATCCGCCGCCACATACACCGGATTTGCACTCTGATCCGCCAAAATCAGAATCTCGCTGGGGCCGGCAAAAGAATCCACGCTGACCTGGCCATAGACAAGCTTTTTGGCGGTGGCCACAAAGATGTTCCCAGGCCCTACGATCTTGTCAACCCGGGGGATGGTCTCTGTCCCATATGCCAGCGCCGCGATAGCCTGGGCGCCCCCAACCTTGTAAACCTTTTGGACACCGCACACCTTGGCGGCGGCTAAAACCCGCGGATCCACCTTTCCTTCCCGGTTGGGAGGCGTGACCATGACGATCTCCCCGACCCCCGCCACTTTGGCCGGCAGCACATTCATCAGCACAGACGACGGGTACAGCGCCTTGCCCCCCGGCACATACACTCCCACTCTCTGCAGCGGTATCACCAGCTGTCCAAGAATGCTGCCCGACTCCTCCGCCATGATCTGACTCTGCCGCTTCTGCGTGGCGTGATATGTCTCAATTCTCGTCTTCGCCTTTTCCAGGATCGCGATAAAAGACTGGCCTGCCAGCCGGCAGCCCTCTTCCATCTCCTTCTCCGTCACTAGAAAATCCTCAATCTCCACCTTGTCAAATTTTGCCGTATACTCCCGCAGCGCCTCGTCTTGTCTCTCCCGCACCGCGCCGACGATGTCCTTGACCACACGGTCATAGTCATCTTGAGGGATCTCCAGCCGTTTTAGAATGCTGGCGTCCCCTGTATACTCTACAATGCTTATCATGCCCTCGTCTCCCTTTCCTTTACAATCGCGCTCACAGCCCGGATCAGCCTCTGAATCCGCTCTAGCTCAATCTTCATGCTGGCTTTGTTGACAACCATGCGGGCGGATATGGGACAGATCTCATCCAGGACCATCAATCCATTTTCCTTTAAGGTGCTTCCGGTCTCCACAATATCGACGATTACATCCGACAATCCGACGATGGGCGCCAATTCAATGGATCCGTTGAGTTTCAAAATCTCAGGCTGTTGATGTCTCGTCAAAAAGTAGTGTCTGGCGATCTCCGGGTATTTTGTCGCCACCTTAAAGTCGCCGCGCATGTCCAACAGCTCTCGGCCGGAGGGAAAGCCCGCTACCGCCATGCGGCACCGGCCAAACCCAAGATCCAGCACTTCAAATAGGTCTTTCTTTTCCTCCAGCAGCACGTCCTTGCCCACCACGCCGATGTCGGCCGCCCCATACTCCACATACGTGGGCACGTCGGTGGCCTTGGCTAAAAAGAACTTGACGCCCATCTGCTCGTCCGCAAACACGAGCTTTCTCGTGTCCGTGTACATTTCCTCACAGCGAATGCCAACCTGTTCGAGAAGCCCCAAGGTTTTGTTGGCAAGCCGCCCTTTCGTCAGGGCAAAGGTCAAGTATTTCATCTCGTCTCCCCCTCCCCCATGGCAGTCACAAAATCCTGTGCCGCCGCAAAGCTTTCGAATTCCATTTCCCTCTCAGTGTCCAAGTCCACCCCTGTCAACAGGCCGTCCTTAAAAAATAATCCTCGGGAGCACTGGTGGCTTCGCCCATAGGACGCTGCATGATCCAGCGTCTTCACACAGGGTTTGAAAAGGATTCGGATCCCGCCCTCTCTCCACCGCTGAATCCACGGGATCATCTGCGCGGCTCCCGCCCTGTCGCAGGCGGCCAGCAAAAATCTGGGCCTGGGGAGCGCAACGTCCTGCTTTCTGAGCGCTGTCATCAGGCTGTCCTGGTAGATGCCAAAGCCCACAGCCGGCCAATCCCTTTGAAACTGTTTCAATAAGTCGTCATACCGCCCGCCATCGACGATATAATCGCCGCTGCCATAGGCATATCCTTTAAATACAATACCCGTGTAATACCCCAGTTCCGCTGTCATGCTCAGATCGTACACGAGATAGGCGTCAAGCCCGTAGGCGCTGAGCATCTGGTGGACCTCCTCCAGTCTGGCAAAATACGACGCCAATTCTGTCTCTCCCTCCGCCTCGCACAGCACGCGGCCGCGGCGGATCAGCTGGATATCGCCGGAGTCCGCAAGGATCTCCATCAAGTCCCGCAGCGGCCTCGATAGCGACATCTCCTCCACCATCTGCTCCATGGCGGCGAAGTTCTTGCTGTGCAGGCAGGAAACCAATTCCTCCCGCTCCTGGTCCGTCCCACGGAGGAGCTCTAAAACTTTCGCTGTGATGCGCGCGTGGCCTACAGCGATCTTAAAATCCGTCAGGCCCGCAGCCTTCAGCGACTCAATCGCCACGGCCAGAACCTCCGCATCGCTGTAAAAGCTCTCATCGCCAAAAAACTCGATTCCTGTCTGGGATAACTCCCGCTGCTTAGCCGAATAGCGGCTGTTGTACCGGAACGTGCTGCCTGTGGCGGTCACCCGGCACGGCAGATCCTCGTCCTGAAAGTACAGCGATGCCATCCTCGCCAGCGCCGGCGTCATATCCGGTCGAAGGGATAGCATCTCCCCATCCCGGTCGACAAATTTATACATGTCCAGCGGGGAGATGCTGCCGCGCTCCTTATCAAAAACCTCTAAGTACTCCACCACCGGCGTCTGAATGTCGCGGTATCCATAGCGCTCAAAAATGGCGTGGATGCGGCTGCGCACTTCCATCCGCTGTTGGCTCTCTTCAAATAGATAATCCCGAAATCCATAGGGAGTGTAAATCAAGTCCTTCATGCCGGGCCCCTTTCATTTCATCGCTTTATCATAGTAAATCGCTAAACTGATCTTATTATATCGAATCTTTCTCCTTTTGTCAACCCATTGCGCTCAGAATGAGGCAGAAATCTTGGATGCCGCGCCGCGGGACGAAAAAAGAGTAGCCCTATGACTACTCTTCCTCGACTTTCACTACCTGTCTCTTGTTATATGTGCCGCATTCCTTGCAGACTCTGTGTGGCATGATCAAAGCGCCGCACTTGCTGCACTTGGCCAGATTGGGAGCGGTCAATTTCCAATTGGCTTTTCTTTTATTTCGTCTCGCCTTGGACGTTCTGTTCTTTGGTCCGATAGCACCCATGATTGTTACACCTCCTGCTCCTATTTATTCCTTGACCTGACGGTCATCGGCTCTCTAATGCAATAAGCCTTTCAAAGCGTCCCAGCGGGGATCCGTCTCCTCGTGGCGGCAGCCACAAGGCCCCTCGTTCAAATCTTTGCCGCAGGACGGGCACAACCCCTTGCAGTCCTCCCGGCACAAAACCTTCATGGGAATGGCGAGCCGCACTTCCTCGGCAACGGTCTCCTGGAGGTCGATGCGATAGCCGTTAAACCGCACCACGTCATCCTCCGTCTCCGCCGGATCTCCATCTGGATTCTGTTCGGGCGCAAAGCGCTGTCTGACTGTAATATGCAAGGGAAGGAGTACATCCCTCATGCACCGGCTGCAGGTCATATGAACTTCCGTGTGAACCTCCGCGTCGAACTGAATGACCGCGCCTCCCACATTGGCGAGGGTTCCTCTGACATCCCACGGCTTGGCAAATCGAATGATCTCACCGCCGGCGGCGATGGGTTCCTTCTCCTCGGAAGCTTGTACCTCCATGACGGTCCGGGGATCGAGCAGCAGGCTGCGCACGTTCACCTGTAACATGGTCATCCTCCCTTTTTAGTCACTCTCCCTATTATACATAGGCTTTTGCCGTTTGTCAATTCATTTTTGCGAAACGGCCTGTTTTTTCTCTGCGGCCGCATGGCCGCTTACGGTAAAGCGCCATTCTTTGTCGCGCACCGTCCCAGAAATATCTGGAAAAAAAGCAAAAAGTGTGATACAATCTTTTTATTCAGGTCCCTCCCAATAGCAGTATATTTCCCCCTATACACCGGCCGGCTCATATTCGCTCAGGGAAGAAAGCGCCATGCGCTCTACCTGATCTTGGGTCCATTCCTGGACTGTAAACTGCATATTGGGCTGCTGCGCGCAGACTGACCCGATGTATTCCCCCCATTTCATTGTCACAATCGAAGCGCAAAGCGGCGGTCCGGCGACATCAAAAGAGCGAAGGGGAAGCGACAGGCCTTTGCCAATGTACTTACAGTACGCCTCCTTTCTCGTCCAAATCTCGTAGAACCGCTCTGCCGCTCCCTCCTCTGATATTGCTATATAGTCCTGTTCTTGCTCCGTAAAATACCGTTTGGCAATCCCGAGTTCCGCCTTCTTTATCTTCTCAATGTCCGCGCCGACAGGGCTGTCTGAGACCGCCACCATCACAGCGCTTCGCGTGTGAGAAATGTTATAGTGAAAATCAGGATGGCCCCATAATCTCGGTTTTCCCCACTCCCCTCTCTCAAACACGATCTCCCCATTGGGAATATTGAGTGTCTGGCTTGCCACCACTCGCACCAACAGTTCCGAATATAAGCTAAGCTTTCGATCCATATGGAACCGGAATCGCTTGATTTTTTCTTGCTTCTCCTCCGGTACAAAGGGCAAAAGTTGATGCAGCGAACGATCTTCTTCCGAGTCCGGCAGGGGTAAAAAATAGATTGTATTCATCAAAAGCCACCTTTTATTAAGCAGGATATCCCTTGGCTTGTGAAGCGCCTAACGGCTCTGCGCTCTAGACAGATATCATAGAAGCCTCTATAATGGAAATTATACCATAAATAGGATATGTACACAAGAAAAACAAAAAAAGAGGAGGAAACGATAGAGATGACCGACATAGGATTGAACACAATTTTTTATGGTCCCCCCGGAACGGGTAAAACGTATCAGACCGTCATATATGCGGTTGCCATCATTGAAAATAAGCCCCTTGCAGAAGTCGCACAGGAGAATTACGATGCTGTATTCGCGCGCTATACCGGCTACAAAGAAAAAGGCCGCATTGCCTTTACTACATTCCATCAGTCCTATGGATACGAAGAATTCATTGAGGGAATCAGGCCTGTCATCGCATCCGGCGATGAATGCGATGAAAAGAGCGAACTCAGCTACGACGTACTCCCCGGCATTTTCAAACGATTTTGCGGGACCGCAAAATTCAATGAGAATGTGGGCATTGACGAGTATAAGATTAATGCAAACCCGAACCTTTGGAAGGTATCGCTGTGCTCTGCCGGGGACAATCCGATCCGCACCGAATGCTTACACAATGGGCACATTCGAATTGCTTGGGGGGATTCCTATGGCGAAGAGCTCTTGGATACGGATTTTTCCAAGGCGCGGGGCAGCAAAGTATTGAATGCCTTTCTCAACCGCATACAGCTCGGCGATATCGTCGTTTCATGCTATGATCAATATACAATTGACGCTATCGGCGTCGTCACCGGCGAACCGGAGTGGGACGACTCCTTTAGTTCGCACAAATGGCTGCGCAAAGTTCGATGGATCGTGAAAGACATAAGAGAAGATATCCAAAAGATAGCCAACGGCATGGGTATGACGACGGCTTCCGTGTACCGTTTGTCCATAGTCACAGTGGACGATATACTGAATATTATTAAAAAATACTCTCCGCCACAATTGGCACCGGCCGCCGAGAAAGGAAACTATGTCTTTATCATAGATGAAATCAATCGCGGCAATATCTCTAAAATCTTTGGCGAGCTTATCACCTTGATTGAACCTACCAAGAGAACTGGGCAGAAAGAGGCAATGGAGGTCGTTCTCCCTTATTCCGGCGAGCGCTTTGGCGTTCCGCAAAACGTGTACATACTCGGTACAATGAACACGGCTGACCGCTCTATCGCCAGGATTGATACGGCATTGCGGCGCCGGTTCCATTTTAAAGAGATGCTTCCGGATCCCGAAGTTCTCCGCGATGTATATGTTGAGGATCTGTCGGTGGGCGCGCTGCTCTCCCGGATCAATAGGCGCATCGCCACACTATATGACAGAGATCATACGATAGGACATGCCTATTTTATGGCTTTGAAGCTCTCTCCCACCATCGAGACGCTGGCAAAAATTTTTGAGGACAACATACTTCCGGTATTGCAGGAATACTTCTACGAGGACTATGAGAAAATCCGCCTGATTCTCGGGGATAACCAAAAGGATTCCGAAGATATCCAATTTATACTCGCTAAACCCAACGACTATACTGCATTATTCGGCACCGCCGACGTAGGACTCGACGATGGATACCGGTATGAAATTAATAAAAAAGCCTTTGGCAATCTGGAAGCCTACCGCTCCATTTAGCGTCTGAAAGAGAGGCACAGAAAATGAAGCCGATCTACCAAATAAAAGAATATGGCTCTTTTGTCTGCGATAGGGAGATCCCCGGTTATATTTCTTTGCCGGCGTGTACCTTCTCACAGCTTGAAAGATTTATCTTAACCAATCAAACCAAAGGCGCCGATCCTTTGGAGTTGATGGGCCTATCCGCGCGCAGGGGCGTCGGAAAAATCATCACCGCCAAAAACTATGTCGGCATTGTGATGATGAAGGATGGGACAACCATCGAGATACTGCCCAAAATTTATTCTGAAACCGATACCGACCCGTCGGGGTATCGAGCAAAGAGAGTGCTCATTGATATGGTAAAAACGCTCCCCGACACCCCTTACAAAAACCTTCAGGCGAGCAATGTTGCCGTGGAAAAAATGAATATCCTTGAGATTTTTATACGGATGTTTATTGACGAGGTATTCTATATTGTAAAGCGCGGATTGAAGTGCCATTATGAGCCGGTGGAGGAAAATGTCCCATTTTTCAAAGGCAAATTGAAGTTTTCTCAGCAAATCAAATTCAATCACTCCCACAGAGAGCTAAACTATGTCGAATATGACGCGTTTACTGCCAACCGCCCCGAAAACAGACTCATAAAAGCGACTTTGCTGTATCTCCATAAACATTCCTCTTCCTCCAAAAACAGGAACGACATCAAAATCCTCTTGAATTCCTTTAATGAAATTGAACCTTCCGCTGACTATAGAGCTGACTTTTCAAAGTATATACCCGATAGCAATCTGAGAGACTATAGCACGGCGCTATTGTGGAGTAAAGTATTTTTGACGGGCCAAAGCTTCGCTTCATTCGCAGGCTCCGATACGGCGGTAGCCCTACTCTTCCCTATGGATACCCTGTTTGAAAGATATGTCGCCACTCTGCTGAAAAAAGAGCTCGGCTCCGGAGGGTACACCGTTTCAACACAGGATGCAAAGTATCATCTGTTTGACAAACCGGGGAAGAAGTTTTTGCTGCGGCCGGACATTGTGATTACAAGAAATTCAGATAAAACCGTTTTTATACTGGATGCCAAGTGGAAGGTCCTGGCGGATACTAAGGCGAATTACGGTATTTCCCAGGCAGACATGTACCAAATGTACGCCTATCAAAAAAAGTACGCCGCCGAAAGTGTCACATTACTTTATCCAAAAACGGAGACGATATCACGGGAAAACGCCATTGAATTCACTTCAAATGACGGTGTCACAGTCAAGGTCCAATTTGTGGATCTCTTTGACGCAAAAAATGACATCAGACACATAGCGTCCAAACAAGCATTATAGCGCTGTTTTTTGCAAAAAATAAAAGAGGGGAGTCCCCTCTTTCCTATTTGCAGGTTTATTTATAATAGAAGTATTTGTAAAACACGGGGTAATCATTGAGCAGATGTTGCAGCGTTGTGCGCTGGTTCGAACCGGGGTCAAGCACTGTGAACTGAGACGCGGAGAACCCGTCCCCCCCAGTATACCCATTGATCACAACCCAGTGCTGCCTTCCGGCGGATGTCTTGGCGCCGAACAAAACCGGCTTGCCCTGCTTGAGCTGATCATAGATGGCGCTTAGAGAATACTGGGTGACTACCTGATAATTGCTGGGCCAGTACACGTCGCCGGAGGAAGTGTAGCTGAGTTTTTTGGCCATGGCGTCCGGGTAGATTGTCGTGCCCGTGCGGTAGGACTCCATCATCGCAATCGCTGTGGTGGTACATCCGCTTTTCCCAATGGTCGTTCCCGAGTTTCCAAGGGTCACGTTGGCCCAGCGGCTGTCCGTCTGCTTGAAACTCGGCAGATTCAGCGAAATCGCTGCCTGTCCGCTCTGAGATAAGTACTGGTTGCTGACATAGCCCGTTTTTGTACCGTGATACAGGACTCGGCTCCATTCACCGGAAGTGGATAGAACGACAACCGTCTCTCCCTTTGCCAGCTTGTCAAGGATCTGGTAGGAGGTTCCAGCTCCGCTCCTGACATTCAGATTTCCGGACTGGGTTTTAACAGAAGCGGCGGTTCCCTCTGTGGTTGTGATATAATCGGCATGGCAATACCCGTACTGGCCTTTCGCATATTCCACATACCACCATGTCCCCGACTTGGAGAGCAGCGTGACATAGCTTCCCTTCGCTAATGAAGCAACGACAGGATCGTTAGTTGAGCTATTGCTTCGAACATTCAGCCGTCCGCTTGAAGTCGAAACAATTCCCGCCGTCGATTGAAGCGTAGCAGCCTCTACCGGGGCGGAAAAGGCCAATGCTCCCACACTCACAGCAATGGTCAGTATAACAGATACTAGTTTTCTCATTTCGTCACCTCGAATTTATTTATTTAACAGCCCTGTGAAAGCTGCCGGCGTTATTATAGCAAGCGGATGTCCGTTTGGCAATAGGCCAAATTATTTCAAAAATTACAGAAATTGCTATGGCTGGCGTCTTTTGTTATCTGCATGGGCAAAATAGAGAAAGACAGCGCAAAAAGCATTTCTGCCTTCCACGCTGTCTTTCACCTCTGCTATTTTCCTTTACCGGCAAATCTCCACTGTATCCCGCGCAATCATCAGTTCCTCGTCTGTCGGGATCAGCAGCGCTTTTACTCTCGAATCCTCGGTGGAGATGATCGTTTCCTTCCCGCGCACCGCGTTGCGTTCCGGGTCCACGGTCAATCCCAGGAATCCAAAATAGGAGCAGATCTGCGCCCGAACCTTGCCGTTATTTTCGCCAAGACCCGCGGTAAACGCGATGGCGTCCAGGCCATTCATAGCGGCTGCGTAGGAGCCAATGTATTTGACCACATGATAGACAAAAGCATCGTTGGCCCGAATAGCGTCGGGATTGCCCGCCTCGCAGCCGCCCTCGATTTCCCGGAAATCGCTGGAGATGCCAGAAATTCCAAGGATGCCAGATTTTTTATTCAGGACGTCCATCATCTGATCAATGTCCAAATTTTCCTTGTGCATGATGTACTGCATGATCGCCGGATCGATGTCCCCGCTGCGCGTTCCCATGATGAGCCCTTCCAGCGGAGTCAAGCCCATGCTCGTGTCCACGGACTTGCCGCCGTCAACCGCACAGACGCTCGCCCCGTTGCCAAGGTGGCAGACGATGATCTTCAGATCTTCAATGGGCTTGCCCAAAACAGCTGCAACCCGCTGCGACACATAGCGGTGAGACGTTCCGTGGAACCCATACCGGCGGACTTTGTACTTGGTATAGTACTCATAGGGAATCCCGTAGAGATAGGCTTCCTCCGGCATCGTCTGGTGAAATGCCGTGTCAAACACGCCAACCATAGGGGTGTTTGGCATCAGTTTCTGACACGCACGGATCCCGATGAGATTTGCCGGGTTGTGCAGCGGCGCCAACTCACTGCACTCTTCCATGGCCTTGATCACGTCGTCGGTGATCAGAACCGACCCGGAGAATGCCTCCCCGCCGTGTACGACGCGGTGTCCCACGGCTCCGATCTCCTGCATACTGGAGATTACGCCGTACTCCGAATCTGTCAGCGCATCCAAAACCATTTGGACCGCTTTGTTATGATCGGGCATAACCTCTTCCAGCACAACGGCATCCTTGCCCGCCGGCGTGTGCTTGAGCCTCGATCCGTCG
>CAUFVC010000019.1:0-13862 GCA_959029275.1 uncultured Eubacteriales bacterium
TTATTTCTCGTATCCGTCCGCATCCCCTGTGATCAGCCGCTCCGGAATTCCAGCTGCCCGCATTGCCCTCCACTTATAGTGGTCGCCGGCAAGCCACAGTGTGTATAAGTCGGAGATGGGCTGATTGTCCAGAATATCTCTTGCGCTCAAATGACAATGGTAGTCGATGATCGGCTGCCTCTTCGCCGTCTGATGGTACAGCTCCACCGCTGTGGGCGTGTCCAACAAAAAATTGTCATCCATAAACTCTCTCATCGCTGCAATCCTTTCTCGTCGTGTAAATTTTTCGGCCCCTATCTGGGAAGTTATTCAAAAGGAAAGAATCCCATGGCCTCATAGGTCGCCTCGTCTACGATGGGCGTGCTGCCAAGCTGATGGTCCTGCTTAAATCGTTTTACCGAATCAGACAGGCCGGCCCCAAACTTTCCATCCGGCGTTCCCATATAATATCCCAGCTGTCCAAGGCGGATCTGAACAGCATACACATCGGATCCGATATGTCCATTTTTCAGCGTGCGGAAGGAATCGCCAAAATATCCGTAGGTTCCTTTCACGATGGTAACATGTGTGCCATAGGGCACCAATTTTCTCAGCTCCTCCGCGTCTTCGTTGAACATCCGGATGCAGCCCTTTGAGGCGTTGCTGCCCACCGTCCACGGCTCATCGGTTCCATGGATTCCATATTGGCCCCATGGAACATTGAGTGCCATCCACGTCCCTCCAAATCCTTCGTTCCAGGTATCCTTGGACACGATCTTCCAGGTTCCAAGGGGCGACGGCGTTGTATATTTCCCTCCGCTGCACGGAAAGGTCTTAAATAGTTGTCCGTTCTGATAGACGTAGAGCTTATCTTCATTCAGATCCACATAGATATAAAACTCTTCTCTCTGAGCCCCCGCCGGCCCGGATGCTGCTTCCAATATGCCATCCGGCTGGGTGACCAGCTGCACTAAAATATAGAGGCCAACCAGGCACGCCGCTATCGGTATGGATTTTCTCAGACAGGATGGCTTTTTTTTCACAGAGATCCCTCCTGATACGAAGTTCTCCTATACTATATGCCCGGATACCTGGATTCATACATTTTCGGGTCCCAACCCAGTATACTCGATCACCACGCAACCTGCAAGTGCCGTCACATTGCCTTTACAATGGCCTCCACCGTCTCCTCCACAGTGTACCCGCTGCACGGGAGTATCATATCCGCATAGCGCTCATACAAGCCGGCGCGCTGGTCAAATACATCCCGCATCGTGTTCCCCTCGGGGATGACGATGCCCCGCGTTTTGATGTTATCGAGACGGCGCATCATCTCCTCATAGGAAAGCTGAAGGTAGACGATCCATCCCCCTTGCCGCAGATGCTCCATGGCCGCCTCGCTGTACACCACGCTTCCGCCAGTTGCGATTACAGTCTGACGGCATTTGAGGGAGCGAACCGCCGCCTCCTCAGCCTGTAGAAACGCCTCAACGCCGCTGTTGTCCAAGATCTGTTGCAGCAGTCGGCCTTCCCCCTTTTGGATAACCAGATCCGTATCCACAAACTCCGCTCCCACGGTTTTCGCCAGGACGACTCCCACGGTGCTCTTTCCACAGCCAGGCATTCCAATCAACACAATATTCTTCACGGCTACAGCAGATCCCCTTTCCTCGGCCCGCTATCCTACCCAATAGCCTGCACAAACTCCGTCCAGATACTGTTATACAGATCCGAAGCTTCGTTGCTGATGACCTGGATAAACTCTACATTTTTCCGATTTTCCTCCGGTATATTGATGGCCGAATTGCTGGTATACTCTTCCGGCAGGAACTCATAGGCCGCCTTGTTGGGGCACAGATATAGGATCTGCGGATAGATGTCCGCTGCCACTTCTCCCCGCAATATATAATCCAAAAAGGCGTGGGCGTTCTTTTCATGAGGCGCGTTGCTGGGGACAAAGACGGCGTCGATTCCGAATCCCAGCCCCTCTTCCGGGTAGACGACTTTCAAATCCGGGTTTGCCATGAGGCAGGTCGCCGCCTGGGACGTAAACATATAGCCGACGGTGGCTTCCCCCTCCAGCAGTTTGTTGTACGGCGTGTCATAGTCCAAAACTCGGACATTGTCCTTTAATTCCATCAGTTTGGACTTGGCCTCCCCCAGCACCGCGGAGTCCTCTTCATTTAGCGATTTTCCCATGGTTTTCAGGGTTATGCCGATGATGTTTCGAGCATCGTTAACCAGCACCAGGGAATCCTTCAGCGCTGGATTCCACAGGTCCGCATACCCCTTGATCTCCACGTCCACACGGCTGGGATCATAGACGATAAGCGGCGTTCCTACGCCGTAGGGCACCGTGTACTCATTGTCGGGATCAAAATAATTTCCCAAATAGGAAGGATCTAAGTTCTCGTAGTTGGGGATCTGCCCTTTGTCCAATTTCTTCACAAGTCCTTTATCGATGGCCATCTTAACGATGTAATCGGATGCCAGGACAATGTCGTACTCCCCGCCCTGCACCGTTTCCAGCTTGGACAACATCTCTTCGTTGGTGCTGAAATTGCTGTAATTGACAGTAATCCCGGTCTCCTCCGTAAAGGCTTTCAGAATATCGTCAGGGAAGTAGGTCGCCCACGTAAAGACGTTCAAGACCTTCTCCTCTGCATTTTTGTCTGTAGACGGCTGGCTGGAATCGCCTGCGCTGCCGCACCCGACAAGCAGAGTCATAGCCATAGCCGCTATCATCAATCCCACAAGTAGCTTCCTCATAATTCCTCTCTCCTGTTTTTCTTAAATTTATTGGCCCCCAGAATCTGGGATACAATGACAATGAAAAAGGTAACGCCCATGGTCAGCGTGCAGAGCGCGTTGATCTCCGGCGTCACCGCAGTCTTGAGCTGCGAATAGACCCGCACTGGCAGCGTCGTACTGGTTGGCCCCGCCAAAAAAAAGCTGATAATCACATCATCCAAGGACATGGCGAAGGCCAGCAACATCCCGGACAAAATACCCGGCGCGATAAGCGGCAGGGTGATGTCCCAAAACACCCGCCCCCTGCCTGCGCCCAGATCCCGCGCCGCCTCCTCGACGGAGGGATCGATCCCCAGAAGGCGCGTCCGCACATTGATGAAAATATAGGGGATACAAAAGGTACAGTGGCCGATGATCATGGCCGGCATGCCATAGGGAATTCCCACGAAAGAAAAAAAGGTGAGAAACGCAATCCCTAATATGATCTCCGGAATCATGATGGGCAAGGTGGCGATGCTCTCAACCACCCCCGCCGAGCGAAACCGCCCTTTCGTCATCCCCACAGCTCCCAGCGTGCCGATGACGCCGGAAATGAGACAACTGCTGATCCCCAGTTTCAGGCTGTTCCACAGCGCCCCCATCATCTGTCGATCCTGAAATAGCACTCGGTACCAGTCCAGAGAAAACCCTCCCCAGACCGCTGATATCTTCTGCTTATTGAAAGAATAGACGATGACGAGAACGATTGGAATATACATGAGCGCCAGAATGACCCCCAAATAGATCCCCGATCCCCACCGCCGCGTATGCTTTTTTCCGCTCATCCGCTTCGCCCCCTATGCCATGCCCTCTGGCTGGCTCTGTTTTGTTGATTTCCGGTAGATAAACAAAAAGAGCAGCGTCATGAGCATCATCACAACAGAGAGCGCCGCGCCAAAAGGCCAATTGCGGGCTGTCAAGATCTGATTTTGGATCAGATTCCCCATGAGGACTTTCTTGCCGCCCCCCAACAAATCGGATATAAAAAACAGGCCCATGGACGGAACAAAGACGAGCACACAGCCGGACAGAATCCCCGGCAGCGTCAGCCTCAGCGTCACGGTCAGAAACGCACACACCTTTCCCGCCCCCAGATCCCTGGCGGCCTCCACCAGAGACCAGTCTAGCTTTTCTATGGACGTATAGGAGGGCAGGATCATAAAGGGAAGGAGGGAGTAGACCATCCCCAGCAGAATCGCCCCGTCGGTGTACAGCAACTTCAGCGGCGCATCCACAATGCCCATCTCCAGCAAAAGGGTATTCACAACACCGTTGGCCCGCAGCAAAATCATCCATCCATAGATCCGCACCAGGGCGTTGGTCCAGAAAGGGACGATGACCAACAGCATGACAATCCCGCGCCTGCGCGGGGGGAGCTTCGCCATACAATATGCGAAGGGATATCCGATGGCAAACGCCAGCAGCGTGGTCTTCACAGCTAACTTCAAGGAGTCCAGCAAAACTTCCAGATAGATGGGGTCCCACAGCCGGATATAATTCTCCAAAGTAAACTCCGACGTGACGCCCCAGGTGGCATCCCGCTTCATGAAACTCAACGCCACAACGTATAGGATGGGCAATAGGACAAACACAAGGGTCGTCACATACAGCGGAAGCATTGCCAGGAAGAAGCTGCCGTCCCGCCTACGACTTTTCTTCATCACCCCTCGCCTCCTTCCGATCCACAAGAATCCCCGCAGCGGGCTCCCAGTCCAGATAAACGGCGTCTCCCACCTGAAAAGCGGACTCCGCCCCCTGATGGCTGGCCACGACCTCTTCCTCGCCATCGCTCCCCGGCACTCCGATGATCATTCGCAGGATCCCGCCGCTATAGTGATGTTCGCGGACGACGCCCGCGAGGGTGAAACCTGGCTGCGGCTGCCGGTGAAGCCGAATTTTTTCTCCCCGGACAGCCACGGTGACGGGCTCCTGGGGAGTTAGCCCTTCCGCACTTTCTGCAAGAATCGTCTGGCCATCCGTCAAAACCTGGACTGCATCCCCCTGCACCCGCTCCACGCGCCCTCGAAAAATATTGGCAGTTCCAATAAACTGAGCGGCAAAGCTGGTAGCCGGCCGCTCGTAGATCTCCGCTGGCGTTCCGATCTGCTCGAATGTCCCCTGGTTCATCACCACGATCCGGTCTGACATGTTCATGGCTTCCTCCTGATCGTGGGTGATATATAAGAATGTGATGCCCAGCCGCTTCTGAAGGCGTTTCAGCTCCGTCTGCATCTGACGGCGCAGCTGCAAATCCAGCGCCCCCAAGGGCTCGTCCAGCAACAGAAGGTCGGGATTGTCGATCAGAGCCCGCGCGATTGCCACCCTCTGTCGCTGCCCACCGCTCAATTTCTGCGGCGCTCGCTTGGCAAATCCCGGAAGCTGCACCAGTTCCAGCATGGCATCAACTCGCTCCCGGATCTCCTGCCTCTTTACCCCTTGCAACTTTAAGCTGTACCCAATATTAGCCGCCACATTCATATGGGGAAATAGCGCGTAATTCTGAAATACCGTATGTACGTTTCGCTGATTAGGCTCTGTGTCCGTCACATCTTGGCCCTGTAAAATGACCCGGCCCCGGTCAGGGTGCTCCAGCCCCGAGATGATCCGAAGCATCGTGGTCTTACCGCAGCCGCTAGGCCCTAGAAATGTAATAAACTCACCCTTTTCGACATCCAGGCTAATCCCGCGGAGGGCGTCGGTTTCGTCAAAGCGCTTGGCGATCCCATCCAGCCGCAAAATCACATCGCCCATATCCCCTCTCCCCTTTATTGAATTTTCCAAAGGATTAAAATTCATTTCCTTGATGATACATCCAAATGGAAACATTGTCAACATACAAAAAAGACAAGGTTAGCGCCTTATTTCTCTGTGGTCGGTGCATTTTTCCGGTATGGGATCGCTTGTTTTTATAACATTGCCGAAACCAACGGGGCTTACCGTCTGCGCCGTTTCGCGCCTTTCCTCTTTTTTCGCTTTGGCCTTGGTCTGATGATCAGCCAAATTAACACAAGCAAAGCCACCGTGATCAGAATCGCCCCAGCAGCGCCGGCATCGACCTGCGCATTCTCTGGCTTGTCCGATATGGGCCCGGCGCTGTCGCGCCCATCTGCGCTCTCCTGATCTGCGTCCTTCTCCCCCTCCCCGCTCTGCGGCAGGCCGGACTCATAGCCGGATTCCTCCGCTGGGGGCGCGGATGCCGCCCCCTCAGCCGTTGATTCCGAGTCAACAAACGGTTCAGACTGCGCCGTGGAGCTTTCTGCGTCACGGTTCTGGGAATCCTCACTGTCCCCCGGCGGGATGGAGGATTCCCCCGACATTTCAGAATTCACTTGACGGCTGTCACCGCTCTGATTGGATGTGCCTTCCCCTGTCCCATATGTAACGGAAAGCACCGCTTCCTCGCCTGTAATGCGCTCCACCTGTATGGAGATCCCCGTGGCCTCGCCGCCGTATAGGCAAGTCATGTCCTCCGCAAGACTCTCCCCCTCCAGATACCAGGAATGGGACGGATCCGCGATCACGATGAGCTTATCCTTCGTCTCCGAATTGTCATTCATAAACATTCCGGAGGTCGCGTCATAGGTCCACTTTGACGTGGCGGCGCTGATATGCCAGATGCGGACCGCTCCTCCCTCGGGACAGGCTATGTCCCTGTGGTTGCCGTCGGGCGTCACGTATTCAATCATAAAATACTCTGACAGGTAATTCC
Source organism: uncultured Eubacteriales bacterium (assembly GCA_959029275.1). GTDB lineage: Bacteria > Bacillota > Clostridia > Lachnospirales > Bianqueaceae > Bianquea. The sequence continues at coordinate 6,479 of CAUFVC010000019.1, forward strand.
CATCCCAGCTCTGAGGGACAACCACCGCCGCCGACGCTTCCCGCGAAATCGAGCGGAGGGTAATCCGGGTATCGGCCGTCACGACAGTCGGTCTGACCCATCCCAGAAGCATCTTAGAAAACGCATTGTGGTCGCCTTGATTCTGGTCCATCATATCCGGGGATAGGCACCCTCCCGAATTTCCCGACTCCGGGACTCTGTCGTAATAGTCGGGAAGTCCTAACAAATGCCCTATCTCGTGGAGAGCCGTGTTCCGCTGTTTCGCTGATCCCATAGTCAGGTGCCGGTAGGATAGGCTGCTATAGCTGCCGATGCGCACGCCCCCCACCTGAAAATTCCAATAGAACGTGTCGCTGTGGGGCCACCAGACGGAGCTGTCGGATTTGGGCTGTCCCGTCCAGACCAGACATACGCCATCTAACACACCGTCCCCATCGCTGTCATACTGGCTCAAGTCCACGCCTCTCCCCAGCATAGCCTCCAAAATCTCCTGGATGAGAACCTGATCCCCTTCGCTGCTATAGTAGCTCCTGTCATGCTTCGCCCGATACCATTCCTGGACTTGCCCGGTTATGGCCAGCTCTCCATAGGAGGACCTGCTATAGTAGTCCGCCACAGAAGCGAGAGCCGACCCTCCGCCCCCGAAGAAAATCTCGTTCAACTGCGCCGTGGTCCCCGTCATGGTGGGCTCATCTGGAAAGTCAACCGGTATGACCAAAAGACTGGCCGTCCCTTTCGTCTGCATATAGGGGCCGTCAAAAAATGTGTCCCCCGTGTGCGTAACCGTGATCCTGGCCCACACGGGCGCCACCGCTGTAAACCACAGCAGCAGCGCCAGCCCTCCCTGCACCAACTTCTTTGCCCTCACATTCCCTCTCCCCCGCACTCAGAACGCTCTCCCTTTGAAACGACAGATATCAAGAAGGGGACCGCCGCGCAGCTTCCCGCGCAACGTCCCCTTGATTGTACAATCTCGTTCGCATGTATAACCGTTCTCGTATATTGACTAGAACTCTCGATCTATGAATATATCAAACGAATACCAGCGTTGTCAGATTATAACTTCACTACATTGCTTGCCTGGGGTCCCTTGGGGCCTTCTTCAATCTCAAACTCAACCTGAGCGCCTTCGTCAAGCGTCTTATAGCCCTCGCCCTGAATTGCTGTGAAGTGAACGAATACGTCGTCTCCACCGTCTACGGAGATGAAACCAAAGCCCTTCTTAGAATCGAACCACTTAACAACACCTGTCTTCATTAAAAAGTCCTCCTGAAAGATGAAAAATAAATTTGTATCATAAAAGCATACGTCTTATGACTGTGTCCATAATATCATATCTGCACAAATTTGTCAAGCGGTCAATGCTAAAATTGGAAAATTTATAGAAATTAAGGGCGCCGATCCGTGAATTCCTTCATAAATTAGTGGATCAACTTATTTCAATTTAAGCGATCTCTTCTCCATCCCGCGTTGTGAATTGACTAGTGTAGAGATCTGCATAAAATCCGCCCTGTCTCATCAGCTCTGCGTGATTTCCCTGCTCAGTCACCGCGCCGTGATTCATAACAAGGATCAGATCAGCATCCCGTATGGTCGATAACCGATGGGCGATGACAAAGCTTGTGCGCCCCTCCATCAAGCGATCCATGGCCTTTTGGATGTGTGCCTCCGTCCGGGTATCCACATTGCTGGTCGCCTCGTCCAAAATCAACATGGGAGGATCCGCTAAAATCGCCCGCGCAATGGTCAAAAGCTGCTTCTGCCCCTGTGAGATATTGGATGCCTCTTCGTTGAGCACCGTGTTGTATCCCTGCGGAAGAGTCCGTATAAAGTGATCCGCGAAGGCGGCCTTTGCAGCTTTGACTACATCATCATGGGTCGCCCCCTCACAGCCATAGGCGATGTTCTCCTCCACCGTGCCGGAGAATAGCCATGTGTCCTGGAGCACCATGCCAAACAGAGTGCGGAGATCATTTCTCGTCATTGTCCGGATATCCACATTATCCACGAGAATGTGCCCGCCCTGAATCTCATAGAAACGCATCATTAGGTTAACCAGCGTCGTTTTGCCGGCTCCGGTCGGCCCCACGATGGCAACGGTCTGGCCTTTTCTCGCCTCGATATTCATATCCCGTATCAAAATATCGTCGTCGCTGTAGCCGAAGTGGACATGCTCGAAGCGAATATTTCCCTGTGGATTCTCCAATACGGCCGCGGTCTCGCTGTCGGGCGATTCCTCCTGCTCGTCGAGGACTTCAAACACTCTTTCCGTCGCCGCAATGGTGGACTGGATTACATTGGCGATCTGCGCAGTCTGCACGATGGGCTGCGTGAAGTTGCGCACATACTGGATAAAGGCTTGCACGTCGCCCAGAGCCATGCGCCCGTTGACGACGCGGATGCAGCCGATGACACAAACTCCGACAAATCCTAAGTTCCCGATAAAATTCATCAGCGGCATCATAATTCCCGAAATGAACTGGGATTTCCAGCTGGTCGTATAGAGCTTTTCATTGATATCGCGAAATTCATCGATGGATTTCTTTTCCAAGCCGTAGGCTTTGATAACCGTATGGCCCGTGTACATCTCTTCAATATGGCCGTTGGCTTCCCCCAAATGGCGCTGCTGGCCCATGAAATATTTCTGAGATTTCGACACCACCAGGCTTACCACAATGGCGCTCAGCGGCAGAATGACCAGGGCAATCAGCGTCAAAAGCGGACTGATGGACAGCATCATGATCAGAATTCCGGCCAGCGTCGCCACGGCGGGACTCCTCTGGCTGAGCCCCTGCTGCAGAGTACTGCTGATCGTCTCCACATCATTGGTGACCCGGCTTAAGATCTCGCCGTGGGTCCGCCCGTCATAGTATTTCAATGGCAGCCGGTCCAGCTTTTCATCGATCTGCTTGCGCATATCGTAGACGACTCTCTGCGATACTCCCGCCATGACGTACTGCTGTATATACTGGAAAAACGCGCTGAGGACATAGAGCCCCAGCAGGAAGAGAAGAACCTTCCCTATATAGGAGAAATCGATAGCCGCTTGAACATTTCCCATGGCCCGCGCAAAGATGGTTTCCGATAAACTTGTAGTCGCCCATCCCAACACCTTGGGAGCAAAGATCGTGAAAACCGTACTCAGTATTGTTGTCAAAATCACAATGGATAAGGCCACCTTATGTCCGGATAGGTAGCGGACCAACCTCTTAAGGGACCCTTTAAAATCCTTGGGCTTTTCCACTGGCCCCATTCCCGGGCCATGTCCGCCCCGTCGGAGTCCTTTCGGCATCCCCTGCTTGTTTCCGTTATCGCTCATATCCACACCCCTCCTTATGCAATCTCATCCTGCGACAGCTGCGATTCTACGATCTCCCGGTACACCTGGCAGGTATCCACCAATTCCTTGTGGGTTCCAAGTCCGGCGACGCAGCCGTCGTCCAGAACAAGGATCTGGTCCGCATTCATGATAGAAGACACTCTCTGACCCACGATGATCACCGCGGACTCTTTCGTTTCTTCAAATAGAGCCGCGCGCAGCTTCGACTCTGTCTTAAAATCTAGGGCTGAAAACGTATCATCAAACAGATACACCGGCGCTTTTCGGACGACAGCCCGGGCAACGGCCAGGCGCTGGCGCTGTCCGCCAGAGACGTTGGTTCCCCCCTGTGCTATGGGCGATGCATAGCCGTTTTCCATCTCCGAGATAAAGCCCTCGGCCTGGGCCACAGCCGCCGCATGGCGGATCTCCTCCTCCGTCGCGTCCAACTGCCCGTTGCGGATATTGTCTGCCACTGTCCCGGAAAATAGAATTTGTTTCTGCGGCACATAGGAAACCTGAGCGCGGAGACATTCTTGGCTTAGCTGCCGCACATCCACCCCGTTGACAAATACCTGCCCCTGGGTCACATCATAGAACCGCAGAATTAGATTTAAGATCGTTGACTTTCCGCTTCCGGTGCCCCCGATGATCGCCATCACCTGTCCCGGCTCCGCCTTGAACGAGATGTCCCGCAGAGTTGGCTCCTCCGCGCCGGGATATTGGAACGATACATTCTTAAATTCGACAAAGCCCTTTTTCATCTCGTCATCGCTCCGCACCGCAGGGTCGCGAATCTCCGTCTCCATGTCCAGCACCTCATTGACCCGTTTGGCGGACGCCAGCGCTCTTGGCAGCATGACAAAAATCATAGCGCAGGCAATGATGGAGAACATGACCTGCATGGCGTACTGGACAAAGGCCATCAGAGTTCCCAACTCTAACCCCATGGTATCGATCCCTTTAGAGCCAAACCACATAATCGCCACCGTTGCCAGATTCATTCCGATCATGACCGCCGGCATTAAGACAGCAACAGTGCGATTGACTCTCACCGCCGTGTCCGTCAGGTCTTGATTGGATCTGTCAAAACGTTCTGACTCATAGCTCTGTTTGTTGAAAGCCCGGATGACGCGGATCCCCGTCAACTTCTCCCGCATGACGAGGTTTAAGCGGTCCAATTTCTTTTGCAGGATCTGGAATACTGGGATCGTCTTGCTGGCCACGATCCAGACCACCACCAGCAGTGCGGCAATGATAACGGCCAAAATCCAGGTCAGCTGCGGCGCGCTCTCAATCGCTTTTATGATCCCCCAGATGCACATAATCGGCGCCATCATCATCATTCGCATCCCCATGACAACCAACTGCTGTAACTGCATGACGTCATTGGTGGTTCTCGTTATCAGGGACGCGGTCCCGATGGTATCGAACTCATGTAACGAGTAGTTTTCCACCTTTTCAAAGAGCGACTGCCGCAGATCCTTTGCAAATCCGGCGGCGGTTCTGGCCGCACACAGAGTCGCCAAAATTGTCACCACCGCAATGATCCCTGAAACGGCTAACATCTTGCCACCAGTCCGGTACAGCTCGCTTAAATCGTTGCTCATGCTTGCCGCCGGAATGCCATTGACGATGTCCGACATCAGATCCGGCAGCGTCAGCTGCCCCCAGCACTGGATAACGACCAGCACGACGGCTAACACAATCGCCGGCAAGTACTTTTTCAAATACCGAAATAATCTAGTCAACCTCTCCAACCTCCGTCCACTTGTAATGCTCCTTCGCCACTTTGTCCAGGATCCGGATCAGAGACCGGGTATCCTCTTCCCCCAACACGGCCACCAGATTCGCTAGGCTCTGCATAAAATGTTCCTGCGTCTTCTTTCCCATCTCAAGTCCCGCCTCTGTGAAACTTACGATGATCTTCCTCCGGTCTTGCCGGCTGACGGTCCTCTCCACAATTCCTTTTTCCTCCATGGAGCTCAGCAACTTTGTGACGGTGGGGGCCGTCACGCGAAGCTTCTGACTCAACCTCGACACCGTCACTGGCTCCTCCGACTCCATCTGTAGATGCAGTATCGCTCCCATCAACATGATCTCGCTCCGGTTGAATTTCTCATGCAGCGGCGCCTTCCTCTGCGTCCTCTGAAACCGCATGACCGCCATCATCAGCTGCGATTCCAGTGACGTGTCATCCCAGCATTCTCTCATCGTATCCTCCATTCCATTGTCCACTTTATTTAGCATTGCAAATAATTAGCATGAGTAATATTTAACCACACTAAATTTTATTTGTCAAGCAGCAAACTGTAAGCCTTTTTATCATTATAATCTCCATTCCGGAGCGTCAGCGACGGGGCGAAGAGAAATTTGCGAAGGCGATTTCTCTTCTGCCATAAGAGCTATTTGTGGCGCTCCGGCACAAATAGCCGTGTGAAAAATAAGCTTTTCGAGCTTATTTTTCACACTATACCCTGTTTTTTTCTACTTTTTCCCTGTTACCACTTTTCAAGCCGTTAAAATGATGGTATCATAAAGATGGAATGGAGGTCTATCGTATTATGATTGCATCCGCAAACGGAATTCAAAAAAGTTTCGTCACCACAGAGGTTTTGCGCAATGTAACCTTTCATATAGAGGCGAAAGAAAAGATGGCGCTGGTCGGCGTCAATGGAGCCGGAAAATCAACGCTCTTTAACATCCTTCGGGGCGCAATGCCACCGGATGAAGGCCAGCTTTACCTGCAAAAGAATCTTCGAATTGGATATCTGCCGCAAAACGCGGAGATCTCTTCGGCAAATACTGTGCAGGATGAGCTGCTCCAAGTGTTTGAACCCGTTGTGCAGCTGGAAAATCAGCTCCGCGACATGGAACAGCAGATGAGGGATTGCGCCGATCCCTCCTTGCTGGACTCCTATGCGCGCCTCTCCCATGATTTTGAAGAAGCCGATGGCTACTCGTATCAGAGCCGTGTACGCGGCGTCCTGAAGGGGCTGGGATTTACCGAAACCGAATACCAGCTCCCTGTATCTCTCCTGTCCGGCGGCCAGAAATCCCGCGTTGCCCTTGGCAAAATTCTGCTGTCCAAGCCGGACTTATTGCTGTTGGATGAACCCACCAACCATCTGGACATTGATGCTATAAGCTGGCTGGAGGGCTTTCTCGCATCCTTCCCCGGGGCTGCGCTGATCATATCCCACGACCGCTATTTTCTGGATAAGCTCTGTACCAAAACCTTGGAGCTGGAGCGCGGCATTTCTTCCACCTACAATGGCAACTATTCCTATTATACCAGGGAAAAAGAGGCGCGGGCGAAAGCGGCTCTCCGAGAATATGAGGCGCAGCAGGCGGAGATTCGGCACCAGGAGGAAGTCATCGCCAAGCTGCGATCCTTTAATATGGAGAAATTCATCCGCCGCGCGCAGAGCCGGGAAAAGATTCTGGACAAGATGGAGATTTTGGACAAGCCGGTGTCTCTGGACGCCTCCATGAAATTAACCTTTACCCCGAAAATTCTCAGCGGAGAAGAGGTCCTGAGCGTGGAGGGTCTCTGTAAAGCCTTTGACGGGAAACGCCTCTTTCAAAATTTAAACTTTGCTATCCGGCGGGGCGAAAAAGTGGCGCTCCTGGGCGCTAACGGCACCGGAAAGACCACCTTGTTCCGAATCATAATGGGGCAGGCGGCCGCCGACAGTGGCTATCTGCGCCTGGGCGTAAAGGTATACCCTGGATATTATGATCAGGAACAGGAAAATCTATCTCCCGGCAAGACGATTCTGGACGAGATTTACGATGCCTTTCCGCAGATGACCCTTGGGCAAATTCGCAGCGTCCTCGGCTCCTTCTTATTCCGGGGGGAGGACGTATTTAAGCTGATCCGTGATCTGAGCGGCGGAGAGAGGGCGCGGGTGTCGCTGTGCAAGATTATGCTCTCCCAGTCCAATTTCTTATTGCTGGATGAGCCAACCAATCATCTGGATATCATTTCCAGGGAAATACTCGAGGTATACCTGCGCCGCTATGAGGGGACGCTGCTCTTCATCTCCCACGACCGCTATTTCA
>CAUFVC010000020.1:0-13616 GCA_959029275.1 uncultured Eubacteriales bacterium
GTTTAACAGCTTGCGCATGGACAGCTCTGAACCGGGAAGCTCGCAATCGTGATATGCAATCAGTGTCAGAATCTTCTCCCGCGACGCATTGTCAAAGCGAAGCCTTCTCAGGATAGTATCGGCCATAGCCACACTCTGTTTGACATGCCCGTAGAAATGGTCGCAACCATTCTCATCTTCCGAATGCGCAGACGGCTTTCCGATATCATGGAGAAACATGGTCCATCGCAGAATCCGGTCTGCCTCAATGGCTTGCATCGATGCATAGGTATGCTCCGCCACGGTAAAAATGTGATATGGGTGTCTCTGGGGCATGGAGGCACAGGGGACAAATTCCGGTATGCAATAGGTCATCAGGCCAGTTTCCACCACATCCCGCATTCGCCATGGATTGTCGGATATCAATAATTTTGTCAGCTCATCACAGATGCGTTCCTGGCTGATATTGGCCAGCAACGGGGCTTTTTCCTCCATCGCTTCGTAGGTTTTCGCCTCAATCGAAAAGTCTAGCTTTGCGGCAAATCGAAGCGCACGCAGCATCCGGAGCGCATCCTCCTGAAACCGCTCCTTGGCATCCCCAACACAGCGGATTCGGCGCTGGCTTAAATCCTCTTTCCCCTGAAAATAATCTATCAGGCCCATCTTGGGGTCGTAGGCCATGGCGTTAATGGTAAAGTCCCGTCTCTTCAAGTCTTCCCGCAGACTCGTTGTGAAAGACACCGCATCGGGGCGCCGAAAGTCTGAATATTTTCCATCGACACGATACGTTGTGACCTCATAGACATCATCGCCAAGCCTCACTGAAACCGTTCCGTGAGCAATTCCCGTATCGTATGTTTTTCGAAAAATTGCTTTCACTTGATCCGGCTTAGCCGACGTAGTGATATCCCAATCCTTCGGTTTGAGCCCCATCAGGCAATCCCTGACGCAGCCGCCTACAATATAAGCTTCGTATCCAGCCGCGCGCAAGGAGTTCAGCAGAATGTGTACATTCTTCGGTATGTTAATCCAATCGCTCATTGACTCCTCCATCGACCGCTCGTCACGGCCTTCACTCGCATACGCCTCACAGTGACATGGCAATCCACTGCTTATGGTACCAAGATAGTATACCACACAATCCGCTTTTTTACAATGCCGGTCTTCATCTCCTCACGAGGACACGGCGCACTAAATTTTGCCCGCATATTTTCCTTTCTGCGGACCATACTACTGTAGAGGTGATACGGCCTTCTTTTGAAAATACGGGAATGTGTTTTGTAAAGAAACGCGTATCCGCCTCCAGAAGTCTCTATCAAACCATAGGAGGGAATCAAGAATGATGACAAATGCAACGCCGAACAAAAACATTGGTTGTGTCGTGACCGAATGTAAATTCCACGCGGGAAATGAAGATTACTGCACCCTGAATCAGATTCATGTCAGCAAACACGAAGCGACCGCAAAGAGTATAGAATGTACGGATTGCGCCAGCTTCGAGGCTGAGCAGAAATCGTCCTGCTGCGCTCACTAAGCAAAACCTTCTATCCAAAAATCCGCGGAGGTTCCATTTTTCCGCGGATTTTTATGTGCGGCTCTTGTATTTTTGTGTATTTTTCGCTATAATAGGCGTAGATTCCTACATAGCAACGTTAAGAAAGAGCAGGTGATCCATCATGGACCGCATTGATTCCGAGATCGTCCGGCTTTTATTGCAAAATGCTCGTATTTCTATGTCTGAAATTAGCTCCTGTGTCAATCTCTCTGTGTCCGCTGTCAGTGAACGGCTGAAGAAGCTTGAGAGTTCCGGAATGATCCAGCAGTATACGGCGATTCTGAATCCGCAGGCTTTCAATAAGGATCTGACGGTGTTTATGTTGATCACTTTAGAGAGCTCCCAATTCCGCGACGAGTTCGTCCACTATGTCCTCAACGAAGAGGCGATCACGGAGGTGCATTACCTGGCCGGCAGCTTTGATTGCATGGTCAAGATCATCACGGAAAACACCACCTCCTTGGAGAAGATTTTCAATCAGATTAAAAGTCTGCCGGGGGTATCCAAGACACAGACGAATGTGGTTCTGTCCACCATCAAAAATCAATATTCCTTTCTTCCTTCACTGGATTCGTCCCTGTAAAATGGGGATGGCGCCAGACATACCTTTGAGGTTTGTCGGTGTCATCCCCATCTCTTCTTCAGAATCCGATTCAGCCAGTAGCATATATCCGAGAATACCGTTTCTTTGTTGATCTCCTGCAGCATCTCGTGGCGCCCCTGGGGGTACAACCGCATCTGCACGTCCTGCATACCTGTGCGCTCCAGAATGCGCGCCGCTTTTTTCACACATCGCCCTTCTCTTCCAATGGGATCCATATCGCCGGCAAATAAGTAGACCGGCAAATCTTTTCGAAGTGCCATATACCACCCCGGAGTGTTAACCCTCTTGGTCAACATCAGGATGTCCAGAACTCCCTGATTGGTATACAGAAAGTTACACAGCGGATCCGCCAAAAAAGAATCGACAACCTGGGCGTCCCGCGATAACCAATCTCGCTCCGTGCGGACATTATTATAACCTGAATTAAAATCGCCCATCATGAATCGATTCAAAACATTTTCCTGCGTCCTGTCCCCATTCTTTTCAACTTCGCGGCGGGCGTACCGAATCGCCAGCCAGAGCAGCCAGGAACTGCCGCCGAGTCCCGACAACAGAAGGCCAGCCAGCGCTTGTGGGTAGGCAGTGGCAAACAGTTTGCTCAGAGAGGCCCCTACGCCGTGTCCCAGCAGAACCACCGGCAGGTGGGGGTACATTTCCTTTGCGTGCTCTGTCAGCGTATACATGTCCTGCACTGCAAAATCAATGCCGTCCGCCTTGCCAAAATACCCGTACAAGGGTGGATCGCCTACAGACTCGCCATGGCCGGCGTGATCGTTTGCACACACCGCATAGCCCCGCTCCGTCATATAGTTGGCGAATTCTTCATACCGTTTCCGGTGCTCCGCCAAGCCGTGCGCGATCTGAATAACGGCTCTGGGCTCTGCTATCCGCGGCTCCCACAGAGTCGCCAGAATATCGTGTTCGCCGTTGGCCGCGTGATAGCGGAACGTGTCCTTTTCCATAAATATTCCTCCTTGAAGGCATATACAGTTTATCACTCTTTTCCTGTTTTGTAAAGGAAAAATCCGTCATGCCGATAGACATGACGGATTGACCGCGTTTCACGAGGAATCTCTTTGTATTTTTTGTCTATGTGCTTAACACTTGTACATAGGACCAAAAGCTGCACAGGCTCTGTAGTCAGCCGCTTCTTTGTCCTCGGTTCCAAAGGCAGACCAAGCCGACGGGCGGTAGATCTTATCCTCATCGACGTTGTGCATATTGACCGGGATCCGAAGAATGGAGGCCAGCGTGATCAGGTCCGCCCCGATATGGCCGTAGCAGAAAGCTCCGTGATTGGCTCCCCAATTGGCCATGACGCTGTAAACATCCTTGAAAGCGCCCTTTCCTGTGAGTCTCGGGGCAAAAAATGTCGTAGGCCACGTGGGGTCTGTTCTCTTATCGATCTTCTCGAAGACATCGGGCTCCAACTCGCAGCTATAGCCTTCCGCAATCTGCAGGACCGGACCTAATCCCTTGACGATATTCATGCGCGCCATGGTCATGGGAATGCCGCCCTTGGTCCCGTGCTTGAAATGACTGGAGAATCCACCGCCGCGGAAATAGAAGATGTCGGCCGGGCACCATTCCGTTTCCTCCAACAGCGCCTTTACATCGTCGCCTGTCATATCCCACCATTTCTTGATCGTCGGCTTTCCATCGGCGTCCGTGGCATACCCGCTGGCATCCAGGCACACAGCGCCGGAGTTGATCAGGTGAATGAAGCCGTCTGCCGCCAAGCCGGTCGGGCGCTTGCCCGTGACCCGCTCCACCGCTTCCGGGCTCCAGTAGGTTCTCACATCCGCGAATCCGGAGGGCCGGTCGCTGACCAGGTGTTCAAACAACATGGCCACGCCGTTGAGCGTATCGTTCTCTGTGGCGACAATCTTCGCCTCCCGGATTCCGTTCCAGTCGAACTGGCTGTTCAGCATCGCCTCAAGGAAATCTCCGTTGGGCAGATGGTCCGTCCACTGGCGCTGTCCCTGGAAGCCTGCGGCAATGGCATTGCGCCCGCAGGACTCTTCCACAAAGCCCATCTCGGCCAGTTTGGGGTTGCCAACCATGATATCGCGGAAGATAATATAGCATTTCACGACGAATTCCCACTGCTCGTCTTTTTCTTCCCTTGTAAACTTCTTGTCCTCCGGATTCTTATCGAATCCCTCCTGACAATTCTCCTTTACCCATTTGAGGGCCATCTCGAACTCCTCATGGTCGTAGATGCCGCGGTCGATGCGGCGAAGGATCTCCACTTCATCGATGGTCTCACAGCGCATGCCCAGATATTCCTGGAAGAAATCCTGGTCGATGGTGGAGCCGGCGATGCCCATGCACACCGATCCGACGGATAGATAGCTCTTATTGCGCATACTGTCCGCTGCGACGGCGGCTTTGGCAAAGCGCAGAATCTTCTCCGCCACATCGTCGGGGATAGTGGTGTCGGTGGCGTCCTGCACGTCCTTGCCGTAGATTCCGAAGGCTGGAATTCCCTTCTGGGAGTATCCCGCCAAAGCTGACGCAAGGTATACGGCGCCCGGGCGCTCTGTTCCGTTAAATCCCCACACCGCTTTGATGTTGCGGGGGTCCATGTCAAAGGTCTCCGTGCCATAGCACCAGCAAGGCGTCACGCTCAAGGTGATGTGAACGCCCTCGCGGTCAAATTTTTCCTGACAGGCCACGGCTTCCGCCACGCCGCCGATGGTGGTATCGGCAATGACGATCTCAACGGGCAACCCATTGGGATGACGAATATTATCCGTAATCAATTTTGCAGCGGATTTTGCCATCTGCATCGTCTGGTCTTCCAGACTCTCCCGAACGCCGTTGCGGCGGCCGTCGATGCAGGGGCGAATTCCAATCTTGGGAAGTCCTCCCCGAAGACAATTGACAGGTTGGTTCATAACATGATTCGCTGTTGCCATACTTGCAATTCCTCCTTTTGATGACGCGCAATATACACCAATTGGTGTACGTATGTATTCCACGTTTGATAGTTCAACTTTATCATTTTCCAGACCTCATGTCAAGTCATTTTCTTAAGTTTAGCCATATATTTTGTAAACATTTTATGATGCCCTCTCCATTTGCGACCTGAGTCCGGCGCCTCCCAGATTGGTGTATTTAATATACACCAATCTCAAAACCTTATAGGCGGAACCGCCTGTGCGGTGCGCTTCAAATAAGCTATCAACCTAAACGGCAGAATAAAACAAGACAGCACAGCGGAATGCTATGCTGCCCTTGCAGATGTACTGCCTTTGAGCGCCGGCGTCATCGCGGCCGGTGCTTCTCCACGATGGCCTGCATCGTCTCATACTTTTCTTCCATATCCTGAACTAGCTTAAATTGTGTTCTACAGCGATCCAGATTGTGCTCCGGCCTGCTGATCTTGAAATATGTATCGCCCTGCAGATAGTCCGCTAAAAACCGAATCCCCGTCTCAAAGGTGATGACGATGGCGCCCATGGACAGATTTGAAATCTCCTCCGGCGTCAACTGATCCCCCACAGCCCGCAGATACCCCTTTGTGTATGCCTCAAACAGATCCAGATCCATATAGACTTTGGACAGGTCCCTCTCATCCTCCAGCGCACTGGAAGCTCCAAACCGGATGCTATCGCCAAAATCATACACACAGGAGCCCGGCATCACCGTGTCCAGATCGATGATGCAGACCCCCTCCCCTGTAGCGGGATCCATGAGGATATTGTTGATCTTTGTATCATTGTGGGTCACTCTCGTGGGAAGCTCGCCCGTCTGCATTTTCTCCGTCATGTAGGCCGCGATATGCTCTCTCTTTTGGGCGAATTGAATTTCCTCCGCAACGCTTTCGCCGCGGCCCGCCAAGTCCTCCTCAACGGCCTGCTGAAAATCGCGGAAGCGCTTGGCCGTGTTATGAAAATCCGGGATCACCTCAAACAGCGTCTCCGCCGGAAAATCGGACAGATCCGCCATAAATTGCCCGAAGGCTTTGCCGGAGTGATAGAACACCATAGGATTTTCCACTTTTTCATAGGACATGGTTCCATCGATCATATAGTAGCAGCGCCAACATTCGCCATCCGTGTCCTGATAATACCAAGCTCCGTCGCGGCAGGGAATCATCTCCAGCGTCTCTTTGGCCGGATTGCCGCCGCGCTGCACAATCTTATGCCGGAGATGGTCCGTCACGCGAATGACATTGTCCATCAACTGCTTTGGATTCGTAAAGATCTTAGTATTCATTTTCTGCAACACGATATTCTGCTTTTTGCCCGAAGGGTTGGTCAGCACAACGTGGCAAGTATCATTGATATGCCCGTCTCCAAAGGGACGGATGTCCTCCACATTGCCATCGATCGCAAAATATTGCGGTATATTGGGATATGTCATCACCTAAAAGCCTCCAAACTGCAAGAATCAAGTAAACTTTTTTAATTTTACCACTATTGCAGGGAAAAGTCAAAGCTTTTAGGCAAGTTTAATCTCTTGGCGGCCAGACCGCAGGGGACAGCATACGCCTCCGCAGGAAAACTCTCCCTGGATCCCCTCTGGCAGCACGATGACAAAACCACCGGCGTCCCCTGCCACCTCCAACACTCCCTGCCTTGTCAACACGCGCCCCTGCATTTGACGGACACCCTCCGGGAAATAGGGCGCGATGTGGACTCGGCGGAATCCTGCCTCGGCGCAGGAGACTCCCAGGACGTACTGCTGCAAAAGCCTAGCCGGATAGCAGTTCCAGGCGTGAGAGTGGGACTCAATGTCCTCAAATCCCTCCCAGATCGTCTTGCTTCCCTGGGCGATCATAGCACCCCAGCGGGCGTGGGAATCTGTCAGGAACGCATACGCCTCGGCTTTATAGCCGTTTTCAAAGAGAACCTTCAACAAATCGTAGGAGCGAATCACCCGGGTATCAAAGGGCTCGCTTGCCAAATAGGGCAATACGGTTTCCCCGCACCCGTCAAAAAGACCTGCGCGGAACGCCAGCGCATTTACCGCTTTGCTACAGCTGTGCGACGCCGGGGTATCCCGGTACAGCCCCTTTTCCTCACTCCAGAACGCCGCCTTTATAGAGGCGGAAAGACTGCGCGACGCCTGCCTCCACACAGCCTTGTCCTCCGGCCGCACAAATTCACAGAGCGCTTTCATTTTATCGGCGGCCATAAGGGCCTTGCAATTGAGGATGAAGAGATACTCTCCCTCTTCGTCCACCCGCGGGTACGGCCAGTCGGAGATGTGAAAGACATTCTCTTCCTTGGGGATCAGCCCATCCGCCGTGCGAAGTCCAAGATAATACCCCATCATCCTAGACGCCACAGGATAAAACTGGCGGATCGCCTCCTGATCGTCAAAATACCAGTAGAGCTGCCAGAGAATTTCCACATAATCAAAGTCGTATTCTGACATCCGCAGCTGAAACATGGGGTTCCAATAGCTCCCAGGCGCAACAAAGGGGAAGAATCCAGGTATGAGCTGGCTATCGGCAAAATCTTGCAGCACCTTGCGCAGCAGGAACCTGCTGTCTGTGAAATTGTATGTCAACAGATGGGACTGCATTAGACTGTCGCCCAGGTACTGGGCCTGTTCCCGGTGCGGACAGTCCACCAGCATTCCCTGGATCCCATTCCACTGGGTCTGAATGCAGGCCTGTGTCAATTTGTTAAGGCTATCCTCATCGCAGGTGAACGTCCCCTGGGCGTCCACCCCTGTGACCGCCTTGCACACCTCAATGGAATCCACCACCGCCCTGGACAGCCCGCTGACCTCGACATAGCGGAAGGCGCGGAACGTGAAGTCTTCCTGCCATAGCTCCGAGCTCTCTCCCTGGATCACGTACTCGTCACAATAATATTCGGAACCATCATTGGCCACCGCCCTCTCGATCCTCTGAACCTCTGGCTTATCCCAAGTCCTATGCTGGGCCAGGCGCACCTTCTCAAGCATGGCCTTCTTTTGGTCCTCGCTGAGATATTGAGCCCTCTCAATCTCCGCCTCGGTACAAAAATCGAGATAGGTGCGGCGCTGCCCCTCCAGCCCTTCTGCATACCGCAGCTTGACCACCGCGCCCTTCTCCCCGTGTACTGCGATTCGGACAAACCCCGTCAAGACTTCCCCCGCATCATACACGATGCAGTCTTCATCCACAGCGTTCAAAATGTGCGGCGTCCAGGAGCGTATAACCGTTCCCTCGGGAATTTCTTGTCTTCGAAGGGTGATCCCCATGAGCTGCGCTGGCGACACCACCGCCGCCTCCCAAGTCTGATCGTCAAAGCCGGGCTCCTTCCACCCACGCGGCTCCTGGCCCGGATCAAAATACGTGGACCCCGTTAACCGGCGCAGCTCCCGGAGGGGCAAATGGGGCCGATATCCTGTATGGGAGCTGGCACGGCAGTGTTCATCGGACGGGATAAGCCGTTCTGTTCCGTCCTGCATCCGGCAGCGCGCAGTGAACCACAGCGCCGGGCATCCCGTCACGTGATTCTGGCCGTCGCCGCCGATGAAGAGAACCGTGGCCGCGATCACATTCTCCCCCTGCACCAGATACGGCGCTATATCATAGGTCAAGTACCACTTGGTATTGGGAAATCCGGAGGCGGCCGGAGAGCAGATGCCGCTCAGCCGATGCCCGTTTATGTACACCTTCACATGGTGATGGGCGGAAATCTGGAGCGATGCCTCCCCGACTGCCTGATCCAGGCAAAATGCCCTCCTAAAATTGCAGGTTATATTGGTCCCTGTGCAGCCATCCTTCCAGATCCATTTCGCTAACGTTTGATTTTGTTCCATGTCAATCCCCTTCCTCTAGTAATCGGAGGATGAACGCCATCGCCCACCCTCCCTCAACTCGTCAATCCACGGATTTCAGAGATTCAACCATGCTGATCTTCTGCATTTTCTTATACATAACCAGATTTACCAGGACTGAGAACAACATGGTCAGGGCTGCGGACCACACAAAGCTAATGGGATGCACGAGCCGCCCAAACATGACCATATCCACCTCAACCGTTTGTATAACGAATCCATGCATAAAGATTCCCGCTACCAGCCCTACTGCGCAACCCAGAACGGAAAGCAGCGCCGTTTCCCGGTAAATATATGCGTTGACCTCCTTATCGTAGAAGCCCAATACTTTAATTGTTGCGATCTCTCGCTGCCGCTCCGTCACATTGATGTTGGTCAGATTGTACAGCACGATGAAGGCCAGCATACCGGCACACACAATCAACACAACGACGACGGCATCCAAACTTTGGAGCATATTCTGGAAACTCTCGCTCACATCGTTCATCAGCCGGACCGTGGCGATATTGTCCTGCCCGAGTATGGCATCCGGGAACGCCTGCTTTTCCTCCTCTGTCCCCGACAGCGCCACCATCGCCTGATTGTACAGCGGCTCCCCGCCGAATACGCTGCGGTAGAGCTCCAGCGGCATGTAGACATAGTGGCCGATATAATTCTCTGTGACCCCGCCAACCAGGAGATCCGTCATCTGCCCCGATGCATTCTCGATCTGAATTAAATCGCCTTCCTGCACTCCCAGCTCCTTCGCCAGCTTCTCTGTGACGAGAACGCTGTCTGCATTCAATGTAAGCTCCCTGTGACCGATCCGTTCCCTGAAATTGACCATGGCATTCAACTGTTGCGTATCCTCTGGCACGAGAAGCGTCGCCGTCATGGACTGTTGGTTGCCCGCTACATCTACGCTTTTCGTCTCGCTGAACAGATAGGATGCTACGCTCTCCACATCCTCCAGCAGCGCCCTGCTCTCACCAGACTTGGCCGCGTCCTCAAAGCTGACAAGGGCGTCATATTCATATATGTCCCCATACTGATTATCCAATATATCCCCGATGGAATCCTTGATGCCAAAACCGGTAAGCAGTAGTCCGGTACACCCTGCAATGCCAATCACCGTCATGAATAGACGCTTTTTGTAGCGGAATAGATTTCGAAATGTCACCTTCTTGATGAAAGGTACATGTGACCACAGAAAAGGGATTCTCTCCAGCAAGATCCGCTTTCCGGCTTTCGGCGCCGGCGGCAGCATCAGGGAGGCAGGTGTCTCCCGCAGCTTGGCAAAGCACGCGGCGATGGTAGCGCCCAGAGTGCAGATAATGGCTGAGACACCTGCAATCAGCGCATATTTCCATTGGAAGGCGATGACCGTCTCCGGCAGTATGTACATCGTCCCATAGGCCCGTATAATAACGGCTGGCAGCACTTGAAATCCGATCAGGATCCCCACGATACTGCCGGCGACACAGGCGATCCCTGCGTACAGAAGATATTTTGCCGCGATCCTTCCCTTTCCATAGCCCAGCGCCTTATAGGTGCCGATTAAGAGGCGCTCCTCCTCCACCATCCGTGTCATGGTGGTCAGGGAAACCAGCGCCGCTACCACAAAAAAGATCCAGGGAAAGACGGTGGCGATGGATGCCAGCCGCTTCGCATCATTTTCCAGATTGGCGAAGCCCTCGTTTTTATGCCGGTCCAGAATATACCACTCGGGCATTTCCAGGGCATCGATTTCGCTCTGCGACTCTTCGATCTGGGATCGCGCATCGGCCAGCTGCTCCCTCGCTTCCGCTTCCTGTTCCGCGTAGCTGGCCTGCGCCTCTTCCAACTCCTTCTCCCCCTGCTCCAGCTGTGCCCTCCCCTCATCCAGCGCTGTCTTCGCATCGTCAAGCTCTTTCTGGGCCTTGGCAAATTGCGCCTCGGCGCTTTCCTTTTGCTGTCCCAGTTCCGCCTGGCTATCCTCCAGCTGGCTTTTCGCCGCGTCCAGCGCTGCCTGCTGCTCTGCATATTGGTCCAGACTTGCTTCGTACTGCTGTCTCATGGGCTCCAACTGGGCCATGGCGGCGGCCGCCTGTTCTGTCATCCCAGCCGCCTGTAGCTGCTCAATCTGCGCCTGGGCTGCGTCAATCTGTTCCTTCGCCGCGTCCAGCTGCGGCTTTGCCTCTGTCAATTGGCGATTGCCTTCCTCCCACTGGACCCACCCGTTGTCGATCTCTCGCTGAGCGCTTGCAATAGTATCTTCAAATTCTTTCTTTTGGGACGCTAGTTGGCTGACGCCATCCTCATACTCCCGCTGCCCCTGCTCCAGCTCCTGTCTGGACTGCTCCAGAGTTGTCTTTGCCTCTTCGAGGGCTGACTGCGCCTCCGCCAGTTTCTCATCGGCTTCGGCTTCGCTTTTGGCGTATTCCTCCCACGCTTCATCGATTTTGGCCTGCGCCTCGTCCTTGATCTCATCATAGCGGATCTGTTGCCGCTCCTCTGCGAAGATCTCCAGATTCGTTTCGATTCCATCGATGCGGCTGTCATATGCCTCCGAAAAACTGGAGATTCCCTCCGTGCCCTCGACAGTGGCGTACACGTCGGTAAAAACGTCCTGTACAAAATCTGCGTCCGGCACATACATGGCATAGTTCACGCTTCCATTTCCCAAGGTCGTAGTTCCGAAGGAAAACGTCAGGTAGTATGAGCTTTGTACCAGCCCTACGACGGTATAGGTGTGGGTATCCAGCGTTTCATCCAGAGTCCCATCCGGGTCCTTGATCACGATGGTTTCTCCCACCTGGATCGATTCAGAACCGATCTTCCCAGGATTGATAAGACACTCTCCCTTTGCCTGCGGCATACGGCCTTCCAACAGGACCAGCGTATTGATGGCCCCCTCTGATTCCTCCGGCATGCCATGGATGCGGAGGATATAGTCCTTATCCTCGATGGTGGCCTCCACATCCGCGCTGTGGACCGCCATGACATCCCGGATTCCCTCCTGCTCGCCCAGCGCCGATATATCGTCCTCGGTAAACCCCATGGTACACAGCAAGCGAAAATCCATAAAATTGCTGTCCCGAAAATATTCGTCCGCCGTCAAGCGCATATCCGGCGCCGATGCGTTTAAGCCTGCTAGAAATCCAGCGCCCAGCGCTACAATAGCAAAAATGGCCATAAACCGGCTCACCGAGCGGGTGATGGACCGGCGCAATTCTTTAATAAAAGTACTCCGCATCGACATCACCACTCAATCTCATCTGCCGGCATCGGATGGTCGTTTACGGCTATGTTGGTTACCTTCCCACTTTTAATTGTAATGACCCGGTTGGCCAACGCAGTAAACGCCTGATTGTGGGTTATGACCACCACGGTCCGGCCCGTATTCCGACAGGTATCCTGTAGTAGCTTCAATATCGTCCGCCCAGTATTGTAATCCAACGCACCTGTGGGTTCGTCGCACAGAAGTAGCTTCGGATTTTTGCAGATCGCCCTGGCGATGGACACTCTCTGCTGCTCTCCGCCGCTGAGTTGCGCCGGAAAATTGTCCATCCGATCTTCCAGCCCCACCATCTTCAGCGTCTCCGCCGGATCCAACGGTTCCCGGCAAATCTGGCATGCCAATTCCACATTTTCTAGCGCCGTCAAATTCGGGACCAGGTTGTAAAACTGGAAGACAAACCCTATGTCATACCGCCTGTATTCCGTCAGCTGCCGGCTGCTGTAAGAACTGACTAACTTGTCCTCAAGGCGAATCTCCCCGCCGGAGCACACATCCATTCCCCCCAGCATATTCAGCACCGTCGTCTTCCCCGCGCCGCTGGGGCCCACGATGATGACAAACTCGCCTTTCTCAAAGGAGAATGTGATTCCGTCTGCCGCCGGTATTTTCTGCTCACCCATTTGATAGTACTTCGTTACCTCACGAAACTCTACAAAAGCCATTTTTCAGCGCTCCTTTTCTCCTCCAAAATCCCCTATGTAAAAAGCCGGCCTGATTGCCACAGGACGGCTCTTATTTCCTGCCCTACCTCTATGATATCCTCTCCACTTTCGAAAGTCAATCCTATAAATTTGAACAGTTTGTAACATCTTCATCTCGATTCCGGACGCTAGACGCGGCGAAGAGGAATTCGCCGCAAATGGCTATTTCCCACCTGCGGAACGCCGCCTTCTCCGACACTCGATGATCTCTTCCAGCAACATGACAGTCAGCAAGTCCTGAACCGTTGGTGATCTGAATGCACCGCGGTATAATGCTGCCGGCTGCTCCCCCAGAACGCCATCCCGCATGATCTGATCCAGCAGATCCCGCAATTGAGCCTGAAACCTTTCCTCATCTAAAACCTCATCGTATATAAAGCTCCCCTCATAATCTAGCCTCTGTATTGCCGACTGGACATAAGGCTGCAATACGTGGCAGATTGACGGCCGCAGCTTATGTAGCAGCAGCCGGTCCTCGGCGTCTTTATCGGTGTAACTCGATGCCTTCTCGCTTCTCTTTCGGTTGGCAAATAGAACCCCATAGCAATCACAGTTTGTATAAGGATATTGGATCATGACCCTACCCCCGCAGCCCGCTCTGTCACTAGTATATGCTGAGACTCCGGTAAACGTTACTGTTCTGTTGCCTTCTTTACATCCTCCATGTATTTTCGAATCGCCCGCTCATTTTTATTTTCAGCGGGCTCATAATACACTGTACCCAACAGTGCG
>CAUFVC010000021.1:0-13461 GCA_959029275.1 uncultured Eubacteriales bacterium
GCACGTGTGGACACACATCGTGCTTTTTGCAAATTTCAGCGCTGCTGCCCTTTGCAAAAACTTGTTGGGCAACATCCCAAACCCTTTAACGATTTTTTCAAAATCGGCTACGCTCCTGCGGAGCTGAACATCACTTTATCTTGGAAAGTGATGTGAGAATTTTTCGGATGCCCTTATAAATTTCTTCTTGGTTCTTTTTGATTTCTTCGATATCTGCTTCGTAGATATTGCCGGTGGCATTGAAACGCTTGGCAATTTGGTTTTCGCTGTTGGAGATGCTTTTCATCTTTAGCGTCAGTTCACGAAGTTCAGGCAAGTCCAGTTTCACAACGTACCCGTCGATTACCATTTTGCGGATGTAGGCACTCATGTTTTCAATGCCCGCCTGCTCCATTTTCTTTTTTATCAATGCTTGCTCGTTTTCATCTACGAAGAACTTTACCTGTATCGGTCGCTTACGATTTCTGTTATCTGGCATAGATGTTACCCTCACTTATAACTGACAAAATCTTTTTCAACCAACTCATAGTCAACCGAAGATTGAAGCCGACCGAGCTGATCTTTCCAAGAGTCGATATTGGTTCTCACCTTACGGAATCCAAGAGATTCGTAAACGTGCTGCGCTCTTGTGTTCGTCAAGTTAGTATCGAGGATGATTTTGGTATAACCGTTTCTGAACAGCCAACCAATCAGCATACTCAAAATCTTTCTGCCAACACCACGATTCTGACAATCGGTTTCGCAGATCTTAATGCCGATTTCTGCCACGCCATCCGACACATTGCGGTAATTACACTCACCAATCAGATGCTCACTCTCCTCAATGACCATACGACCATTGCCAAGTCCTTCGATAACTTCTTTCTCGGTCGTTCCCAAACCGTTGGGAAAACCGGCGTGTGCCATCACAGCACCATCATTCCACCAAGCGGCAAGCTGCTTTGCATCGGCAACCTCGGCTTGACGGATGATTAGGTTCTCATATTGTATTTTCACTTGGTGACTCCTTATAAACAAAGTACACGATCTCGTCGGGAACGTTTACGATGTATTCCTTTGCCTGCGGTGGATAGATATTTTTGCTCGGTATATCTTCAAGCGGTATCCAACACATATCAAGCTCAATACGCTCGTTGCCGAGTTCATCAAGTGCCTTGAAATTTCTGTCAAGCGGTATCTGTGTTTCGTCCTTTAAGGAAACCAAATAGTATAGATTTATCTGCTGACAAGGGCGAGTACCCCAAGGAAAGAAATTCTCATTCACCATAAAAAGTCTTTCTACATTGATGTCAGCACCAATTTCTTCCTTAAATTCTCTTACGATCGTTTCTGCGGTCGTTTCGCCAAATGCAATATGACCGCCGATAAAGGCGTAGCCGTCATCATCAACCGCCTTTTGCATAAGCACCTTGCCGTTGTAGATCAGAAGTCCACCGACACGGTACGAAAACACATAATCATCTGTTTTGAAAAGTATATCTGCCATTTTCTTACCTCTCGGAACACACATATGACAAGTCGCTCATTTTCTTGACAAACCGCTTGCCCTCATCGTTTTGAAGCATGAAAGAAACGCCGCCTGCCATACCAAAGAGTTCAAACTGATTCAGCGTTTCAACGTCCATTCCGAGGAACATCATATTCCAAATGCTCAGCAAATCGCCATGAGATACTACGATGATACATTCATCATCACTTGCCATTACCTCGTCAAAAAGAGGTTTCAAGCGATTCCATTCGTCTCGTCTGCTCTCAGCATCAGAGAACATCCTGTCATCAATGGTTTTCTCTTGAACCTCAATATTCTCACGAAGCCATTGAACGGATTTACCAACGCATTTACCCAAATTTCGCTCTCGGAGTTCCGTTCTAATGTTAGGCGTGATCTCCAAGTGCTTTGCGACAATTTCAGCGGTATGCTTTGCTCGCAGAAGATCAGAAGCATACATAACGATTTTGTGACCGGATAACTGTTTCGCTAATTTCTGACCTATTCTTTCAGCTTGTTCAATGCCCAATTCAGAAAGATCCCAATCTGTCCAAGAACCCACCATACCATTTGTGTGGTGAATTGATTGTGTATGTTGAATAGTAATAATCTGTTTCATATTGTTATACCTCACTTTCTCTCAAAGTCCATTCTTAATTCGGTGTTTGATGTGCCGTGCTTTAGTCCAATGGCTTGTACTCAGTAACCGCTTTGAGATATGCCTCTGGGTCGCCATTCAAAACGAGGTTAGCATACGCAAACGGGTCATTGTAGATAAGATAGTCAAGCTCTGACCGCTGATACATATTGTCAGCGACTTCATTTTCCACAGCGGTGCAGTTAATGGCAATCATACTGCCATCGTAAAATTTCAGCTCCACACAACCGCTATCCATATTGAACTCACACGACAACAACTTTTTCATCTGCCGTACCTCCATTCATATTCAATGTGTGTACACACATTATAGCATAAAGATGTGGCATTTTTCAATAAGCACACCGAAATTTACCGCATTAAAGTGTAACTTTTCTATGAACCAAGGGCGATAAGGCGATTTTGGCGAAGTTCAGCGTACTCTGCATTGAAACGTGCAGCTATCGAATTAACGGTTTTGTGGGATTACTTACGGATTCGTAAAGACTTACACTCCATAGCGAAGAACATTCACTATGGCGTGATTCACTGTTTTATAGGGTTTTATCACGAGAATGGCAACTATTTCACCCGTTTCATTATCCACGCCGTGCAGGGCATAAAAACAAGGATTTTCGCCCCAAAAACAAACAACGGCATCCAGCCGAAGCCGAATGCCGTATGTTCGTTTGTTTTCCAACCCTGTCAGACAGATGCCGTAATTCGTAATTTTTGATGGATTACTGTCTTACGAGCACCCGCCCGATAGGAGGGCTTTTTGATTTTCAAGCGCGGGCCTTATTCGTCCATGTGTACCGGCCTGGGGTATCCCTGTCGGAGAAGCAGCGCTTGGAGCTGTCCCACCGGCAGTACACAGGGAGACCAGTGATTCTGTGTGCAGAGGGCGGCCGCTGCGCCGGCCGCCTGCCCCATGGCCATACAGATGGGCATAAGGCGGTAGCTTGCGTGAGCCATGTGGGTTCCGCTGATGCACCGCCCGCATAAAAGCAGATTCAGCACATCCTTCGGCAAAAGGCAGCGGTAGGGGATGGTATAGGGTTTCCCGTTATATGGAAGATTGTTGGCGTCCGGGCCACTCCCCACTAAGCTGTGGTTGCCGAAACCGGCGACAGCGTCGGAGACAACCCAATCTTCAAAGATGGCGTTGGATGCGATATCGCGCTCCGTCAGCCGGTAGCGCCCCTCAAAATGTCGAGTTTCCCTTACCCCGGCATACACGGCGGTTTGCAGGAGATAACAGTTTTCATATCCGGGGACATGGCGTCGGAGGAAAGACAAAATCCCTTCGATCTGGCTGCGGGTCAGGAGCTCTGCCCTTGTCATCTCCCAGGCGTCGGTGCCGTCCGTCTCGATGCAATTGGTCATATTGACCCAGGCCGTACCCGGATGATACCCCTCGATCAGAATCACATGGCCTGCGGGAGCCGGGATCCGGCCCTCGGCCACCTCCTTCTCCATGAGAGCTTCCAGATCCGGGTGGGTGCCAAAAGTGGGATATACGGCTCTCGTCTCATCCACCCCGCCCACGGAGAATTCCAGGGATACGGGCTGCATCCGTCCATCGGATTCCCGTCCCAGCTGAAAGGGGACCCCGGCGCGATACGCTAGATCGCCGTCTCCGGTGGCGTCGATATACACATCAGCCGTCAACGTGATGGGCGCCGTCTTTCCCAAAACCGTGACCGACGAAATGCCATGTGCTTCCACCGTGCAGTCCAGAAGCGGGCTGTGCAGCAAAAGGCTGGCGCCGCTGTCAGTCAATAGTCTCTGATACAGCAGCTTCAGAAGTTCCGGATCATAGACGCAGCGGCTGCCACGCCGGACCGTGGTTTTTTCGCGGATCTCTGTGTAGAGGCCGGAGGTGGCGTAGCCACACCAGACGTTTAGTAGCCCGGCGGTGCTCATGCCGCCCAGGAACCCATCCTTTTCGACCAACAGCGTATTCGCCCCATTACGGGCGGCTGAGATGGCGGCCGCCACCCCGGAAGGGCCGCCGCCCACAACTAACACGTCATAGTGACAGAAATGTGTATTCATCGACATACCTCTTTCGCTTTCTGCATATTCGCACCGCCTGGTATCCGAGGCATTTTCTACAGAATACCACATAGGTCACAGATTGTAAAGGTCTAGATCTGATGTGCGGCGTGAAAAAAGGGGCCATGACAGGCAAAGCGCTACGCCGGCCGGCTTTCCTTTCGATATTGTTTGGGTGAGTAGGATACATGCTTTTTAAAAAAATTGGAGAGATAGTAGGGATCGCAAAATTGATATTGGACGGCGATTTCCTTAATGGATTTGTCGGTGACCAAAAGCTCTTGTTTGATTCGGTCAACTAGAAGCCGTTCAATATATTGTTTTAAACTGCAGGAGAAGACCCGTTTGAAACGGCGGGATAGAACGGTTGGATTGTAGTTGTGAAGTCTGGCGACTTCCGCCACCGTCAGCTTGGCCGATAGATTCTTTTCAATGGTGAGGAGAAGATCCTGAAATTGCAGCATTTCTCGGTCTGGGGCCGTGTGGCCTTCGTCCAAAAAGAGAGAGATGGCCGTCGTCACGCTGCCCTTCAGATAGAGCATGGATTTCAGGCTGGACGAATCGTTGGCGGATATGATGGCTTCGATCTCGGGAAGGCCCAGCTCTACCTGGCGCGGCTCATCCAGGGGGGAGAATACGTCGTAGCCAGGTAAAATTTCCACATTCACATCCACATAGAGCTTGTCGATGAATCGATCACACCAGCAGCTAAACATAGTGTTGGCCGGGATCAGGTAAGCCCAGCCGGGGAGAAGATCCCACTGCATGTCCCCCACGCGGATATGGCCATCTCCGCCCCGTATGAAATAGATTGAATTGTACGGATAATAATTGATGGGATGGTTCCAGTGGGCGTTATCTCGATAGGTAATCGACCGCAAGATTTTAATGGATATCAAGTCTGAAGTCATTTTTACACATCTTTTCATCAAATAATCATATGGATGTTTTTATTCTAACATATTATAATGGGATAAGCAATCTCAATAAAAAAGGAAAGAGGGTATGATCATGATCCAATTATCGTCCCGTCAAATCCATCTGGATTTTCACACATCGGAGAATATTTCCGGCATCGGAGCCGATTTTGATCCGCAGGCATTTGCGAAGACAGCGAAGGACGCTTCCATCAGTTCCATGACCGTTTTCGCCAGGGGGCATCACGGATGGCTGTACTATCCCTCCGAGAGGTTTCCGGAGCTTGTGCATCCGCATTTGGCCAATCGGAACTTGTTGTTGGAGCAGGTGAGAGCGCTTCACTCTGTCGGCATCAAGGCCCCAGTTTACATAACAGTTCAGTGGGATTACCACAGCGCCACCACAAGGCCGGAATGGCTCATCCGCAAGCAGGATGGCTCCCACGAGGGCGGCCCATTTACGGAGCCTGGATTCTACCAGGCCCTCTGTGTCAATACCGGATACTATGATTTTTTGGCGGACCAGACTGCCGAGATCGTGGAGATGCTGGGGGATGAGCTGGACGGCGTATTCTTTGATATCGTGGGCATTCGGCCCTGCTGGTGCGCCGCCTGCCGGGCAGAGATGAAGGAGAGAGGCGTTGACGCCTCCGATGAGATGGCCGTCAGGGGCTTCGCCAAAATGGTCATCGACCGTTTTAAGCACAGACTGACACAGTTGGTTCGCAGCTACAGTAAGACGTGTACTATTTTTTATAATGCGGGTCACGTAGGGCCCTGCACCAAGGAGAGCGAATCCGCCTACACCCATTTTGAGCTAGAGAGCCTGCCGTCCGGTGGCTGGGGATACCTGCATTTCCCTGTCACGGCGCGGTATGCCAGGACTCTGGGCAAAGACTGCATGGGCATGACCGGCAAATTCCATACGGCGTGGGGGGATTTCCACTCGCTGAAAAATCAAGCCGCGTTGGAGTTCGAGTGCTTCCGCATGTTGAGCTATGGCTTTGCCTGTTCCATCGGGGATCAGCTGGAGCCTCGGGGCGTGTTGAACCCGGCGGCGTACCGCTTGATCGGCCGGGTATATGGTCCTATGGCAGAGCGGGAGGCGTGGGCGAGGCCGTCCAAAGCGCTGGTGGAGGCTGCTCTGGTTACGCCGGAAGATCCCATGTTTGAGAATCAGCTTCCGGAGAGCGTTTTAGGAGCGTGTCAGCTCTTGGAGGAGCTGGGATTGCAGTTTGATGTTTTGGATATGGATGGCGACCTGCGCGCCTATTCCCTGATCATTTTGCCGGAAGGCCTGCGTGCGACAAAGGAATTTCAGCGAAAGCTGGACGCCTATGTGAGCAGCGGCGGCAGAGTTCTGGCATGCGGCGACGGCGGCCTTGGGGAGGATGGTCTATATCCAGAGAGCTTTGGGGTCAGCCATCGGGGGAAAACCAAAGTATATCCAGATTTTGTTGTCCCGGAGGGGGATCTGGCCAAAGGGCTGGAAGAGGGCAATGAGTATGTGATCTACCAGCAGGGGGAGAGCATCGAGCCGGTGAGCGCCAGTGTCATAATGGGCGCCAGGGCCCCATACTTTAAAAGAGAAGGGGATATGTTCTGCTCCCACCGCTATACGCCGTCCGCCAAAGGGGAGATGTATCCGGTGGCCACAAGGAATGGCAATGTGATTTTCTTTGCCCATCCTCTCTTTGAACAGTACCGTGAGAACGCGCCGTTCTGGTGTAAGAAGCTGATTCAGAACGCGATCCGCCTGCTATTGCCCAAGCAGCTGGTGAGCCATGACGGCCCTTCCACTATGACGGTAAGCCTGCTGCACCAGGAGGAGAAGCGCCGAGTCTGCGCCCATGTTCTCTCCTATATCCCGGTCCGCAAATCCGCAACCATCGATATTATCGAGGAGAGGACCAAGCTGCGGAACATTACCCTCCGGCTGAACTTGCCACAGGAGATCAAAGCCGCCAGGCTGGTGCCGGAGAATGTGGAGTTGACCATTCAGGATGGCTGTGTTACCATACCAGAAGTCGATGGCTATGCCATTGTCGAGCTGACATATTGAGCAATCCCACCAGGAGACAGAGAAGGCAAATCCGCCCGGACGAGAGGATTTGCCTTCTTAATTTTTTATTACGAGTCCGCCTGCGGCGGATTTTTTATTGATTTTATAGACGGAAATCTTCTTATAACTTCTTACAAGTGTTTATAGAAGTGAGGGAAAAACCTGTATTTCCAATGGCTTTCCTGTTTCTATGTGTATTTTCTCATATCTCCGCATTAGTTGATTTTGTAAAGTTGGGCACCATTTTAGCACCATAAACAAGGTAATACATAGAAGCATATGGCGGTGTTATAACGCCCACAAAGCCTTTCAAAGACAACCTTATTTCACACGCTCTTGTTACGCATTACAGGTTCAAAACATCTTGCAAACAAAGGCTTTACAGACACCGAAGCTGATAGGGCAAGGTGTTTATGGCTTTTCTCACGAAAACGCCATTTAACTGCGTAACATTACAAAGAAAAGTGCTTGCCTTTAGATTATCATTTCCTTTCCGTTCCTTTGTGAAAAATCAGAGCAAGCATAGGAAAGGGGTACCCTTTCCGTAAAAATCACTCTTGCTGTCGCATACGAGAAAGAGTGATTTTTGCTTGTTGGGAATATCCCAAACCCACACCGAACTGTAAGTTTCACATTACTCTGACTTTTCGTATTGGTATGGAACATATGGCAATATTGCCCATGTAATCTCGTCAGCGTAATGAACTTCTGTATGTATCATCGAACGATAATCCGCAGCTGTTGCCTTAATACACGGAAAATCTACACATTCTTTACATTCTGCCAGACCTTTTGCAGGAGCACACCCTTTTGCATTACAAGGGTCATCTTTACAATAACAGCTCTCGCTATAACAACCCTCGCATCGCATTTTCCAATCTGTTGTTCCCCAAATTTTAACTAAATATGGTTCCATCAATAATCGCTGTTCATCAGAAGTACCCGTGTAATGAACGCACAAATCACATCGCTGACCGCATTGTGCATATACTGCATTATCTTTTGGAAATGGTTTTCTATTGGGTTTCTTTTTAATTTGTATCAGTTTCTTAATTTCATCCAACTGTTCCTTTGTTGTAACATCAATAAACATCCATTTTCCATCATGATATGTTTTTGAATTATTGTAATAATCACAGATAAATGATGAAAACATATCCTTTTGTGATTCAAAAGTCTCCCGTTCTTTCTTTCCCAAAATAATTAAAAACGTAAATCTATCCTCATGTATATAGATAGTCAAAATAGTTTTTTGACCTTGCTTAAACTTTAATTCATTTTTTCCGTCGCCAATTTCATCAAGGTGATATTTGCCACGCATAAACACCATGGTCTCATGACTAATCTGGTCCAACATATTCACAAAAAACTCCTCCATGCAATCAAGAAAATTCAATGTTGTTGCTTTGTATACAAATATTATAGCACTGATATATAAATTTTTCAATCATTTCCTTGCATTTGTATAAAGTAGCAGAGCCGGTCACCCTCCTCAACGGTGAGATGAACGGGCTTCGCCCGCCGTTAACAAATACATCTACCCCTGTTGATATAGCAGCCAAAAGAGCGAAAGCACAGAGTGCTTTCGCCCTCACTATAGTATGGTTTTTCTTATATCTGCCCATATCGTTTTATATCGCTATAGGAAATATGGGCACCATTTGGGCACCAAAGCGTCAAAAAACTTTGCTTTTATAAGTGTCCTAATGAGAGATAAATCCTGTATTTGCAAGGGTTTTCATAGTTCAATACTTTTCGATAGCAAAAATTCAAATACTATTTTTTATAGATCAATCTTCCAACTTTAGGGCTTCTCTCAGCTTCTCGCCCAGCACATTGTAACCTTCCTCCGTATTCTCGATCTTGGGGGAGGCGACACCGCGTCTTCTTCCGCCGCCAGCGCTGCGCTTCGGCGCGCGGGGTGCGTTTCCATTGCTATTCTCTCTGGACTCACCTTTGGATTCCCTCTTGCCTCTGCCCTCCGGATCCGGCATCAAAGCACGGATGGAGAGGGAGATCTTATTCTTCTCCGTGTCCACCTTGATGACCTTGACCTCCACCTCTTGGCCTACGGTCAGAAAATCATTGATGTCCTTTACATACGTGTTGGAAACCTCAGAAATATGAATTAATCCCTGTGTATCCTCGCCCTCCAGGGCGACGAAGGCACCAAAGGACTGAATTCCTGTTACTTTCCCTTTTAAAACGGAATTGACTTCAACGCTCATAACAACACTCCTCATCATCTCTTAAAAATTAACGTTCTTGCCTGTAAAAACTACGGTTCAGATACCGGAAACATAGTTTTGCGCAAATGCGGACTTGAGACTACCCACACGATCCAGGAAAACACCGCAGGTAGAATATACCAAAATCCGCATAGTTATCTGTCTCATGACCGTCTCTTTATTATAACAGCCTCTCCCTAATTTTGACAAGAGATTATCTAAGGAAAAGTAGCAAAATATTTGACAAAATTATGAGGAGGATTTGGATAAAATAGCAAAAACGGGCAGCAGAAGCGATGAGGTTTACTTTTAGAAGACACTGGGCGGGGGCATAGGAATTTATTGTGGGAGCGCTCCGTTGAGATAAAAGGGCAACAGCATACACTTTTTGAAAAAAGCGCATTTGAAAAAAGAACACATTAAAAAAAAGTACACTTTAAATAAAGAACACTTTAAATAAAGTGTATAAATTATGGGTGCAAAACTGTGAGCGCAGAGATAAAACATGACAAAGAAGAGGCGAATCCACATGCCGCCCGGCATCTTTTCTCCCGAAAATGGTACGGCCGCCGCCCCGGAAGCTTTTCACAAATCGCTTGACAAAATAAAACTTATGGAACATAATAGAAATAAGGAAAATACCGGGAGCCGGGAGAGTAAAGGAGTTTTTTTGGCATGTTGAAAATCGGTTGGAGTGAAAAAGACATCACGCCCGAAAAAAAGATTGGCCTGGACGGGCAGTTTTATGAGCGCATCACCGGTGAGGTGGAATCCCCTCTTGCGGTGACGGCGTGGGCTGTGGAGTCCGACGGGGATTCCATGGTCATTTGCTCCTGCGACCTATTGGGCGTGGGGGAAAAATTGGTGGATATGGTAGCGCAGCGGCTGAGAGGTTCAGGCGTCGATCCGTCGAAAGTGGTCATGGGTGCGATCCATACCCACACGTCCTACGTCTACGATATCGACAACCGCATTTCAGACGTTTCCTCCCTTGACGTGCTGAAAAGATTTCTGCCGGAGGATAAGGAGTACGTGAGCCTGGCGGAAGACCCCGATGTGATGGGAAAAGACGAGGCGACGGTATTTCTGGCGGATCGGATCGCGGAGTGCATTGCGGAGGCATGGCAAACCCGAAGCGCAGGCGGCTATGCGGCGGGGTTCGGCCGTGCCGCTGTGGGGATGAACCGCCGGGTTTGCTATACCGATGGCACAGCGAAAATGTGGGGGGATACCAACGCTTCTGATTTTGAAGCTCTAGAAGGCGGAAATGACAGCGGCATTGAGATGCTGTTCACCTACAGTGCGGACGGAAAGCTATCCGGAGTCGTGGCCAACGTAGCCTGCCCGTCCCAGGTGATGGAACATAGGAGCGTGATCTCCTCCGACTACTGGGGAAAGGTTCGCATCCTGCTGCGGGAGAAGTACGGCCCGGATCTGAAGGTCCTTGGACTGTGCGCCGCCGCCGGCGATCTCTGCCCCCGGGATCTGATCCGCTGGGTTGAGCCGGAATCCCCCATCAATGACCCGAATATAAGCCGGGAGACAGTGCTCCCCCGGGATACGGATCCATCCATGTTCGATGTGAAAGGCACATGGGTTATCGCCCGCCGGATCGTCAGCGAGATCGAATATGCCATCGAAGAGGCGGGAGCCCCGAAGACCGAGGCCATTCTCGAACATCAGGCGGAGCGGTTGGACGTTCCGCTGCGCTGTGTGACCACCGCGGAGAAAGAAGCCGCTGAGGCGATCCTGCACAATTTTATCGAAAAGAAAAATGGCAAGTTCTCCTTCGAGGATTCTGCGAAGATGCACGTACACGCCGGGACCATCGCCCGCTATGAATTGCAGAAGCGGGTGACGGTAGTCCCCATCGACGTCCATTTTATCCGTTTCGGAGACGTGGCCTTTGCGACGAATCCCTTTGAACTGTTTTTAGATTACGGCAATCAGATCCGCGCCCGCAGCAAAGCGAGACAGACCTTCCTGATCCAGTTGGCCAACGGGGATTACGGATACCTTCCCACGGAGAAAGCGGAGAAGGGCAGCCATTACAGCGCTTACGTATCCAGCGGTTTTGCCGGACACGAGGGCGGAAACCTTTTGGTCCGGGAAACGCTGACCCGGATCAATGAAATGTTTGAAAGGGAAGGGAAATGAGCCGTGCGGTTTTTGGGAATTGATATCGGTACTACTTCGCTGAAGGCGGCGGTTTTTGACGAGACCGGCGTCCGGCACGGGTTTTGCTGTGAGGACTATACGCTCAATACGGACCCGGACAGCGGATTCATCGAATACGACCCGGAAGGGTATGTGCAGATGTGCCGCAGTGTGATCGGGAGGCTGCGGGACGAGTGCGGCCCCATCGACGCAATTTCCGTGGATACGCAGGGGGAGACGATGGTCTTTGCCGACGTTGACGGAAAACCTCTGTACCCCGCCATTGTCTGGCTGGATAACAGGGCGACGCAGGAGGCGGATGAGATCAAGGAGCGGTTTGGGGTCCGCCGGGTCTATGAGGTGACCGGGCAGCCGGAGATCACGGCCGGCTGGCCGGCCTGCAAGGCGCTCTGGTTCCGGAAGCGCCATCCCGAGCTGTGGAGCCGGACCGGGAAGATCTTTCTGTTGGAGGATTGGATCCTGTTCCGTCTGACCGGAAATTTTGTGACCGAACCCACGGTGCAGTCGTCCAGTATCTGGCTGGATATCACGACCCGCCGTTGGTGGCCAGAAATGTTGGATTTTCTGGGGCTGGATGCCGGGATGCTGCCGGAAATTCACCGCTCCGGGGAATTGGTGGGTACATACGAGGGCATTCCCGTGGTTGCCGGGGCTTTGGATCAGATCGCCGGCTCCATCGGCGCCGGGGTGACGGATGACCACAGAGTGAGCGAAATGACCGGAACGATCATGGCCATCTGCGCCATGACCGACCATATTCCAGCGTTCCGGGAGGACAGCATTATTCCCTGCCATCTGCACGCCATCGAGGGCAAGTATACGCTCATTCTCTGGTCCTCCACAGCGGGAATGGCGTTAAAATGGTTTAAAAATCAGTTGGCGGAAAATTTTAGTTTCCAGGATCTGGACGCCCTGGCGGAGGCGGTCCCCGCGGGCTGTGACGGGCTGAGTATGCTGCCCTATTTCTGCGGGTCCACGATGCCACGGTACAATCCGGAGGCGCGGGCCGTGTTTTCGGGGATCAATCTGTCCCACACCCGTGGGCATTTTGCCCGGTCCATCATGGAGGCGGTGGCGTTTGTACTGAAACAGGATCTGGACTATATCGGCGCGGAGAAT
The DNA here is from genome assembly GCA_959029275.1 of uncultured Eubacteriales bacterium. Classification (GTDB taxonomy): domain Bacteria; phylum Bacillota; class Clostridia; order Lachnospirales; family Bianqueaceae; genus Bianquea. The sequence goes on from CAUFVC010000021.1 coordinate 12,689, forward strand.
GTGCGGGAGATCGGTATTATCGGGTGCGGCGCGTGGAGCCGGCTCTGGTCGCAGCGTAAAGCGGACGTGACCCGGAAGACTTTGAAAACCGTCAGCGAAAGCGAGACCGCCTGCCTGGGCTCAGCGATCCTTGCCGCCGTGGGGATCGGGGCTTTCCCCTCCATCGAGGAGGCGGCGGAGATCGTCGCGTCGCCCCGGTCGGAGTATATTCCGGGCGATACGGATTATACCGCGGCGTATGAGCGCTTTTGCAGTTTGGACAATACAATGAATGGGTAAAGGAGAGAGGATTATGGGAAAGATCGGTTTTGTCGGATTCGGGGAGGTCAATACGCCCGTCGACGTTGTCATCCGAAAATGCGCGGGGGCGGAAGCGGCGCTGCGAGCGGAAGGGCTGGACCTTATTTCAGTGTTTCCCGTGGCGGACGATCCGCAAGAGGTTCAGGTCAGCGGCGCGAGGGAAAAGCTGGCGGGGGAGGAGATGGACGCGCTGGTAGTCTGTATCGCCGGATGGATCCCTACCCACGCCGTATTGAAAGTTACGGAGCGGTTCCGCCATCTGCCCATGGTCCTGTGGGGGCTGTGCGGCTGGTATGAGGGGGACCGTCTGGTGACCACCGCCGACCAGGCCGGAACATCGGGCCTGCGGGCGGCCTTTGAAGGGCTGGGGTACCGGTTCCGGTACATTTACGATATCATCGGCAAAAAGACACGCTCCGCGGAGGTGGCCGGATATTGCCGGGCTGCTGTGGCCGCCAAACCGATGCTGCTGG
>CAUFVC010000022.1:0-13065 GCA_959029275.1 uncultured Eubacteriales bacterium
CCTAACTTTGTTTCTGGGCTGCGTATGCGCTGATAACCTGCCTGGCGCTTCTTCCGGAGAATCCTTTTTGGTCGAGAGCCCATTGCAGCGCCTTTTGCCGCAGTTCCTGCCCATCCCCATTCACTCCCAGTTGGGCCGCCATATGGGTTACGATCTCCAAGTACTCATCCTGTTTCGGCACCGGGTAGGTCAGCGTGATGCCGAATCTCTGGGACAGAGACAACTTTTCGTTCATCGCCTCAATGCCATGGACTTCCTCGTCCATATGATTTAAATCCCGATCTTTCCACTTCTGCTGAATGATATGCCGCCTGTTGGACGTGGCGTAAAAGATGACATTGTCCGGCTTCTTTTCAGCGCTCCCCTCCAAGAGCGACTTGATATATTTATAATCCGTCTCCTGATCTTCAAAAGAAAGGTCATCAATGAAGAGAATGAAGCGCTTGCCTCTCCCGGTCAAGAATTTCATGACATCCGGGAGCAGGGGCATCTGCTCCTTCCCCATCTCCAAAAGCCGCAGCCCGTCATCAAAATATTCGTTGACCAGCGCCTTGACAGAGGAGGATTTGCCAGTTCCCCCCGCACCCGCCAACAATACGTTGTTCGCGGGGCGTCCTTTGACGAAGCTGCTTGTGTTCTCGATCAATGTCCGCTTTTGGTACTCATATCCCACCAGATCCGACAGCCGGATGTCATCATAGTGTTCAATTCCCACTAAGCCTCTCTTCTGGCTCCACCGAAACATGGGATACATAGCCATAACCCCACACCCATTGGACTCATAATACGCTTTAACCGTGTCTGCTATGCTGGATGCTTGACAGGCCGGATCTGCAAAAGACAGAGTCTGCAAAAAGCCGGCCAGGATATCTCTTCGCCTGCGCGCGGGCAGCTGCCCACCCGTTTCCTTTGTGTCCCGCACATATTGCCTTGCGATCTTTTGTAAGCCAGCGGACTCTAATTCCTCCTGGGCCTTGGCCACCACACTCTTCAGAATTCCCATATCCCACAGCACCGCTTGGTATAAACTTCCGCTGTCTCCGGCGGAGCGCCGCTCGCAGTTCAAGCTGAACGGATTGACATCATTTAATATGAGATGCCAAATCCAAGCCTCCATAATATTGCCCTCCAGCATATGCTGTTCCGCCTTTTCAATCAGCCGGCCTGTCAGTTCACACGCCTTGTCCATCCTCTGCCGGGCGTTTTCACAATCTAACATCTCCTGCACTGCCGTCATGACAGGATCCTGCATGATCCCGCGATACACGATCAATTGACGCAATCTAGCCATTCTTATCCTTCTTCCACTCGTAATCTACGGAAAATATTGTACCACATCTGGCGGATAATGCAAGTCCAGATCTGCGCCGGGAAAAAGCCTGTAACTACTGCCTTGCGCTGGATTCGCGCAATTCCGAGATGACCTGCTTCAGATACACCTCTTCTCTCTCATTGACATCCGTAATCTTTTGAGCGGCCCGCCGCAGTGCATTCGAATCCCCCACAGCGGCATACTTCATAGCCAATGACATAGCCAACTGCGCTTTGCTGTAGCATTCGGATGCCGCCAGAACCAAGGCGTCGTCCGATATGAACCCTTTTTCATAGAGCGTCTCGATTCGAATCTTCATAAGCTGCTTGTGATCCATAAAACTGCGTGTATACCTCATATCAACCTGTTTGCACTCATTCCCAATGTCTCTCAAATAGAGCGCGAACTCTCTCCAGGCATTACGGCCAAACTTCAACCTGCCGGATGATATGTACTGCGAAAGTTCCCGCCGCGACAAGAATCCAGGGATATAAGAGTCATAGTACTCCGAAAGCCTGTCGGCAACATTTTTTGCGTTGATGCCCGGAAAGATATACTTTCTGTTGACACGAAAGAACAGCAGCTCTATGTCGCTTTTCTGCACATTCAAAAGGGCCGCCTCATATTCGCCATAGGGAATCGCATACGGAACATATCTCCCGTTTATATACCCTGCTGACATATATACGCCGGCGGCGTCATCGAAACCATACAGCAGGCACTCATGATCAAAATCATAGATTCTCCCCCGGCTGACCACGGATATATATCCCTCATTTGGCGAAGCGTATACATATTGACCGTTTGACAGTCTGCGGCGAACTTCCTCGATTGCCTCCTGTACGCACTCCATTGTTTTTTCCCGGCACACATATGGCTCTTGCCTCATGAGGCCACATTTCTCAAACCACCCGTCCTCGGGATACTGATAAAAATTGTTTCTATCCTCCTGGCTATACAGGCAATTTACATATATATCACACATTAGCTCTGAAACAAAATTTTTGCCGAAATGCCCTTCTACTATTCCAAAGGGATATGCGTGATTAAGGTACGTTCTTATGATCGGTGACAATTCAAATGGCAATATAACTTTCATACATCCTCCTGTGCTTTTTTATAGACCTCCGATATGTTGCCTACCATGCCATTATTATTGCACAATCACCTGTTATAACGAAATGTACTGTTGCGCTGTTTTAACTAACAAATATTTTTAAATAGCGGTCAAGGTTCATCCCCGCCAAGTTGGTTTTTAGACATACAATAGCTCCCTCCCAGGTGACAAGTTTTTATTATCTCTCTTGTCTTCCTGGAAGGGAGCCATCGTTAACGCAATAGTCCCTTTTTTTCCTTTACGCTGTGGGCACATTTCGCGTCGCCACAATGTCCGCTCCGGTACCCGCCACATCCCCTAAGATCACGTCCCCGACGCGGATAGGGGCTGTCACCTGAAGATCCGCCAATGCCTCGAGCACCGCGGGGATCGACTCTTTTGCAACCGGCCGATTCGTTTTAACCGACAGCATCTTTTCCCTTCCACTGGCCACATACACCGACGATGTGACAGTCCTCACCGGATGGGTTACTTCTTCCTGGCCATAGCGCTCTCCCCTAGGGCAGGAATTGCCGCTTACAACAACCTGTCCATCCCGCAGTTCCGCCTGTAAATGGCATCCTCTCGGACACAATATGCATATAAGATCCATCACAACCTCCCTCCGCCGCTCTAGCGGCTTACTTCCGCCGACAGCACGACATCCTTTGCACGCATCAATTTCTCCGCAACCGCAGGGGAAATTGACAGCTCTTCCATCTCGCCAGGCACTGCTCGGATGAATCTTTTGGCGGCCAGCTCTTCCCCATCGGCCCGCAAAATAAACCTGCCAGCCCCCAGAGGGCAGCCTACGCGGAAATATAAACTACAGGCTTCTGCCTGTACCAACTTTTGTGGGACGATATACCGCACGTTTTCCCCTGGATTCAGGGAAACCCCTTCCGATGTTGCCTCCGCCCCTAAATTCTGGCAATACGCCGCGGCGCCCTTGCCTGCAATGACGCTTTCTTTGCTGACAAAATCCACAATATCATGCACATGGAGAACATTGCCACAGGCAAAAATCCCCAGCACGGACGTCTGCCGGTTTTCATCGACCTTGGGGCCTCCTGTCACAGGATCCATCTGAATGTCAATGCCACGGCTTAGCTCATTTTCCGGCAATAATCCCACGGACAGGAGCAGCGTATCGCAGGGGACGTATTCCTGAGTCTCCGGGATGGGTTTTCGATTTTCATCGACCTGGGCGATGGTCACACCCTCCACCCGCTGTTTCCCATGAACGGCTACAACCGTGGTATTCAGCTTCAGCGGTATGTCGTTGTCCCGCAGGCACTGCTGTATATTCCGCGCTAAGCCCGATGAATATGGCATGATCTCGCATACCATCTTGACATCGGCGCCTTCCCATTTCATGCGGCGCGCCATAATCAGTCCGATATCCCCGGAGCCGAGGATCACCACCTCCTTGCCCGGCATGGCGCCCTCCAGGTTTACAAGCCTTTGGGCAAGTCCGGCAGAGTATACGCCAGCTGGCCTCATCCCCGGAATTTTCAAATTTCCTCGGACACGTTCGCGACATCCCATGGCCAGGATGATGCTTTTGCACTGGAAAATGCAGACGCCCTCTTCGGGATTTACACAGTACACCTTCTTGTCCGGAGTAATCTCCAACACCATGGTGCGCACTCGATATGGAATGGACCGTTTTTCCACCTCATCGATGAACCGCTGGGCGTATTCCGGCCCTGTCAATTCTTCCTTGAACCACTGTAAACCAAAGCCATTGTGGATACACTGCTGTAAAATACCGCCCAGATTCTCATCTCTCTCCAAAATGCAGACATCCCGGACGCCGGCGTCGTAACACGCGCAGGCCGCCGCCAATCCCGCAGGGCCGCCGCCGATGATCACCGTATCAATGTTTCGAATCATGGCTCGCACCTCCCTCCGTTTCCTTCAGCTTCCCCGTGATTAACTCTGATCCTTTTCCGTTCTTCGTAATCTCACTAAAGGGAATTCCCGTTTCCTCTTCTATGATTTCCATCACCCTGGGTGTGCAAAAACTTCCCTGGCACCGGCCCATCCCTGCGCGGACGCGCCGTTTAACGCCGTCCACTGTCCACACCGGTACCGGTGAGTGAAGCGCCCGGCGGATCTGACCTTCTGTAACGGTCTCGCAGCGGCATACCATCCGCGCGTAGGCTGGATCCTGGCGGATCAGCGCCTCCCTCTCTTCCCAGCTCATGGCAGAGAATACCGGAATCCCCTCCCTTGTCTCCTGAAATTCGGCTTTCTCCTCCAGCGGCAGCAGGTCTCCTGTCAGCGACGCGATGGTTTTGGCGATGGCCGGCGCCGCCGTCAGCCCAGGCGAACAGATTCCCGCCGTCTGAATGAGCCCTGGGACTAAATCAGAGTGACGAATGTAAAAGTCGTCTCCATATACAGAGCGGATGCCAGTAAAAGTGGTAATGGCGCCGCCCGCCGGCAAAGTTGGACAGCTCTTTCTGGCCGTATTCCACACGAGGTCGAGGCCCTGCTGCGTAGTCGCGGTATCCTCCGGATCGTAAATCGTTTCACTGCTCGGCCCGACAAGCAGATTTCCCTCTGCCGTCCTGGTGACGAGTACCCCCTTTCCCATCTTACCCGGCGGCTGAAAGATGACATGGTTGACGAAATCCCCATACGCCTTGTCATATAGGATATATTCTCCCTTTCTGGCCTGGGCCGCAAGAGACTCGCCTCTCGCCATACGGCTAATTTCATCGGATGCAAAGCCTGCGCAGTTGATCAGGACTTTGCAGGTCAATTCCTGACCACCGGCGGTTACCAGAAACCCTTCAGGCGTCTTCGCAATGGACGTCACCGGATGTCCCAGATAGAACTCAACCCCATTGTCTGCCGCATTCTCTGCAAAGGCAATGGCGGCTTCGTATGGGGATATAACACCGGCGGTCGGAGCATACAATGCCTCCACTACCTCTTGGGATATGTGGGGTTCCCTTTTGCGGACCTCATCTCCACTTACTATAGCAAGCCCTTCGACTCCATTTTGCTGGCCTCTTGAAAATAGCGTTTGAAGTTCCTTCTGATCCTCCTGTGTGAAGGCTAGTACCAGAGACCCATTCTGAACAAATGGGATATCCAAATCCCTGCAAAGCTTTGGATACATCTGATTTCCCTGGACATTAAGCTTTGCCATCAGGGAGCCTGCCGGCGCGTCATACCCGGCATGGATGATTCCCGAGTTTGCTCCCGTTGTCTTTCGCGCTAAATCGCTGGCCGCTTCTGCCAACCCGATGGTCAGTGTGTACCGGGATAGCTCTCTGGCCACGGCGGTTCCCACGATTCCGCCGCCGATAATCAGCACATCCAACGGCTTCCGCCGTTTCCCTTCTCTATATGTCTGCTCCATCATATTCCTCCTGCCTGTATCCCTCTTCAAGAATCACGCTCATTATACGCAATTTACGAATCCTTGTCAATAGGGAACACAGTTCCGCATCAAACTTTTTATCACGGAATTTAATTCTCTCTTGAGATACAGCGAATTCTGTGCTATACTAGTCACGAAAAATCCATGCGCGTTCCCACACGGGCGTGTATATCTTAGCAGGAGTGACCCAAAACATGCTGATTCTTTTGATCATGGCCGCCGGTGTCCTCATCGGTATGCGATGGTTTCCACCATCTTTACAGAAGTACAATTCCATGCTACAGGCGGTCTGCACATCGCTGTTGATCTTTTCTATGGGAGTCTCCCTCGGCAGCCGTCCGGAGTTTTTCGATGAATTGCAGTCCATCGGTTTGTATAGCCTGCTGTTTGCAAGCGTTTCCATCCTTCTGTCTACGGTCGTCGTTTTTTTCTTGACAAAATGGCTAATGGAGGGGCGTCATGGTCATCGCAGCAATCGCTAGTCTTATATTGGGCGTTGTCTGTGGCCAATGGCTTTTCTCCCCGGATCTCGTCTCCCTCTTTGGCCCCATCTCAGATTACACCCTGTACATATTAATGTTTGCCGTTGGCCTTAGCGTAGGGTCGAACAAACAAGTGTTTCGCCGTTTACGGCAATATCATGTTAAAATTCTCATCATCCCTGCGGGGATCGTTGTGGGCACCGTCCTGGCCGGTTTTCTCTGTTATTTGATTGTGGACATGCCCCTGCGGGATTGTCTGGCCGTTGTATGCGGCCTTGGCTGGTATAGTCTCTCCGGCGTTTTGTTGACCAATCTGGCGGGCGCTACGCTGGGCACCATGGCATTTTTCAGCAATCTACTCCGCGAGATTCTCTCGTTTTTGACTATCCCCTTCATCGCCAAACATTTGAACCATTACGCGGCTATCGCTCCCGCCGCCGCCACCAGCGAGGACACGACGCTGCCCCTTCTCATGCGCTGCACCAGCGAGGATGTGGCGGTAATGGCCGTTGTCAACGGGGTTGTCTGTTCCGCGCTGGTTCCTGTCATTCTCAACTTACTGTATTAAAAAAGTTCGCGCTTGCTGAACTTCCGAAACCTGATCGTGACCATGCTGTATGCGGGCACTTTTCTTCGTTTTATGCCTGAAAAACAGCGTATTTCAGCGGTTTTAGATGTGTTCGATTATTAAATTCTCTTTCGCAGAAAGCTGTAAGAAAAATGGCTAATGGAGCAAGAGCTTCCTTAGCACCGATTCCAACAATATATTCATAGAACCTTTTTTGAATGCCTACATCCAGCTTAGTTATCTGGGACATTCTGGCGGTACTGAGTTCGGGAACCAATTTGTGTAATACCGAAATAATACCATACGATTTTTTCAAACCTTCTTCTCGACCATAATGTTTCAGAATTAATCCAATCCAAAGATATTCAGGCATACGACCATAGGTCCATGATTTTTCATCTTCAAGCTCATGCATCAGAGGCAACGCATTGATTGGCGTAATAAATTTACCTTTTTTAAATGTGTGCTCCGACAATTTTCTACACTTCATTTGTATTCCTTTCGACTATTGTAAAGATAATGAGGCTATTACTCGCAAAATTGTAAAATGGAATGGACGATACTCTCATGATCTGTTCCTCTGGACATTACCAACATTAAGCAAGATGCTAAACAGCCGAACAGTCAATGAAACTGTTCAGCTGACTGCAACCTTGAATGTTGATACTTATGTGGACTGGTTTTTGCGAGTCATTCTACGATCACGCATTTTATTCCAAATGCTGTGTAGCAATTCTATTTCGTGATCTGATATGTCAAGCCCTTGACGAAGAAGTATTTCGTCTGTATACTCTAAGATTTTATCGATCTGACCATTGCGCTGCCAGTGATCAATCTTATCTACATCCAACTTTTTTGCCATTCTCATCGGGATTCGCATTTTCCGCATCTCACCAGGTTCGAATGTCAAAACACCGCCGCCATAGCTTCTTCCAATTGTTTCACTAAGCGCAAATGTGTAAGTATTCAAGAATGCAGCAGTGACAGATCTTCCGTCGATTCCATCTAAGAAGCGCACCTTGTGGAGAGTGTCCGTTACAAGCGCCTTTTTTTCATTTAGCACCATTCGGGGGTATAAGTGTGCCTGGCGAATCAGGAAAGCATCTGCACACCATGTTTGCGGAACATGATACCATTTAGGCCTGATACGGCATTTATAGTTCTTATTATATCCTTTCTTTTCGCCCCACTGGATATATTTCAGTTGTTCATCCGATAGGTCTTCAATATCCAAATTTCCAGGAGCGAAGAAGAATACTTTTTTTCCTGCAGTAACCAAATAGGAATAATCATCCGCAGTCAGTTGAATACCCTTTACTTGCTCGGATCGGCTAATTATTGGCGCAACGCTGTTTTGCAGACTGTGCTCATCGACAATATCTTGGCTCATTACAAAAAAGTCATTCTCACCGCTAACAAGCCCTACATTAACTTCGTATAGGTCGGTTGCATTTGAAATTCGCTGATCATTATTTAGCCGATCCAACAATGCCAGTTCTTCGCTGGATAAGTAGTATTTGACCCATTTATCCTTACTGTGATCAAGTTTTTTCACTTCTGCGACTTCCAAGCAATGCCGCCCTTGTTCTATTAAATCTGTTAGTCCATCAAGCTCTACAACACGTATTCCTTGCTGTTTACAGCCTCGCTCGCCAAGTAACAAAACAACTTCTTGCTGGATGTCATTAAAAACGAGACGTTTGAATGTAACAAGCGTTAAATTATCAAAATACGTACTGAGGAACTGTCTTGCCTCGGCAGCGTAATCCACTTGGAAGAGTTCAGCTGGAATAACCATGCCCACTCGTCCACCGGGCTTCAACGCCTTGCAAGATAACAACAAGAACGGAAGCCAAATATTCGTCAATCGATTGGGGTGAAATCCGTGCTCATTCATAAGCGCAAACGCTATCTTGCGGTATTTCTCAGTGAAGTTCTGATATCGAATAAATGGCGGATTTCCTGCGATTACATCAAACTGTGCCTTATCATCGATAAACTCATTGTAATATGTGAAAAAATCTTCACATATTACCGTTGTACCGTATCTTGCTGATTTTTCAGCTTCGATCTCATCTAATTCAACACCAACAATATTTCTTTTAATTTCATCAGGTGTTGCTCCCAGCTTTTGAAAACGACTTGTAATTGCGCTTAGAAAACTTCCATCACCACAACTTGGCTCCAAAACAGCATCTGAAGGATCACGAATTGCCCAGTCAGCGATAAACTCAGAAATTTTCTCAGGGGTATAGTATCCGCCTCTTAATTTGTTATAACCTTCAATCGGTTTCATGCTTACTCCTCATTATTCTGGGTTTCAACCTGATATAGTGCATCAATTGCATTATTCAGATCAGTAGTAACTGCTGTAATGGAGCGTTCAATCACTGTTCGCTGTGCAGTATTCGGTGCAGTTGCTAACTGCTGTTTTAGTTTCATGATTGTTTGAACCGACTCCACAATCCGCTGATGTTTTGTCACCTCGTCAGGATTTTCAAAGTTGATCTTGTAGATTGGAAGCGTTGCAATAAACTGTTTTCCGTGCGAATAATAATCGCCTCTGAATGTACTGGCTTTGCTCTTTACGAGAAGCTCCATGAGCCAATGATTTAGAATCGCTTGAATATAGAAGATGGATTCACGGGAAGAATGTTTCATCTCCAATCCGTAGAAGGGACCATTGCCACCGCCTGTGAATACAACCATTTCATCATCGTATACGTAATTCGAAGTAGTGGACAGTACAGGCCAAACCAAATGCTCTCCCGATAAGAATCTGCGGATGCTTTGGCTTCGTCCGAAGGCGAACCAGTTGGCATCATTGCATCCAGGCATATTACGCCTATTTAATTTTTCACGGAAGCCCTCCAGGTATGCCAAGGCGCAAGGGTAGTGCTCATTCATTTCTTCCAAAGTGTACAACACAGGCTTTCCAGCTACCTCTTTGTAGGGGAAAATAATGTAGCTATTCGCTGCAATCTTTTCATAACTGGCAAGTTGTGTATCGTATATGCTTTTTCTCAAGATTCCTTTCTCGATTCTGAATTCCCGATTCATACGGTCATGAGAATAGATAAACAATTCATCCTCACGATCAGCATGAACAATGTAAATCTGATCGGCGCTCGTTTGTACACCTACGAAGATATCTGCTAGGCTGGAAAGCGGAACACAGGACGGAGAAATCCGTTCCAAATGAGTAACGATATTTTGTGGCAAGAAGAACCAGGATTGTCTGCTGATATATTCAGCTGGATAAGTCGTACAATCTGTATTATGTTCGAATAAGAACTGATTCCAGTCTTGCACAAAACCAATTTCAAATTCTGTATTTGCTCTCTTAGAAAGGACCAAAATACAAGTATATGTGCTTCGATTACTAAAGACCTGGTGCGTTCCGAAGTGTAGAATTTTATGAACATTACGATCGGAAGCAAGTAGTTCTCTCAATTCGGCTCCGGACTTAATGCTCATGAATTTATGAGGCACGATGTACCCCAGTACACCATTCTCATTCAGCAAGGAAAGCCCCTTTTCTATAAACAGATAATATTTATCCAAGGTCTCTGCGATAGATGTTGCATATCCAGAAATGCTGCTCTTATAAAATGCGTATTCTTCGGGAGAATAATGTACCATGTTCTGAACACGAATATACGGAGGATTTCCAATAATTGCATCAAATTTATTATTTCCGAATTCGGCATTCCAATCGAACATCTTTATCTTGTTCATCAACGCAACATTGCTATATATAGAACAGTTAAACTGTGCATAGGAGATGTCTACCAGGCTATTGCCGTTTTTGATGTTTTCGTCCAAATTAGGAAGAATTCGATTGCGTGTATGCTGATGATAAGCTTCAAGTTCTTCCAAAGATGAATTCTCAAGTCCCTTCAAGAGTAAGCTAAATTTTGAAACCTCAACAGCAAGAGGATCAATATCAACACCAAAAATGCTGTTTTGAAGGATAGACCTTTTGATCTCGTAGGAAAGAATATAATTTGTGCTGCCAGGCAACTGATAGATATATCCTCTCTGCACAGCGTTGTCAAAATCATGCTGCCGGTAATAGTCAATGTAGTAATTGATAATATACTCAAATGCAGATAAAAGGAAATTGCCTGATCCACAGCAAATATCAGCGATGCGATATTCGGCTACTTCGTCGGGCGTTTTGTCTACATATAGAGACCGTAAGGTTTCCTCTACAATGATATCAGTAATATTCTTTGGTGTATTGACAGCACCTTGAGAATCAACAACCTCTGGCTTTTCTTCGGCAGCAATATGTCCATCCTGCTGAATGACTAAAACTTCATCCAAAAATAGCTCATATATCTGACCAATAATGTAAGGGTCAATAACACCAAACTCGTAGGAATTATTCGGATAATACAAACTCTGAAAAATCTCGATGATTACACCATCAGAAACAGTAAGTCTGTCTTCATCCAGTAATTCAAACAAACCGGAATCGTATTTTTGATCTGCTGCAGCAAACAGAGCTCGTAATTCTTGATATGTGGTAATCCCACGCAGAGATTCATAATCCTCTAAACATCTATCTTCGCAAATGCGAAGGAAAATCGTTCGATTAAGGATCCTCTGCACAAAGATATTCAGCGTTTCATTATCGACACCGGGGTTATTTCGCAGAATATCTTCCCCGAGCAAATTTCTCCAATTTCTGATCTGATCGAGGAAATATTGATCAAACGGCTCACGACGTAATGCTCCGTGAATATTTCCAAATTGGCGCTCAAATTCGCCTTCTACAACAGATTCCTTTGAGAGTAAACTATAGATTTCTTCAAACTTATCTGCATACTCGTCAAAATGATAATGAGCAATCATTGCCACGCCAATGTCGTCGCCTTCTCTTGGACGAACAGAACAATCATAAATATAGAGATCGGTAAAGTTGGTTAATACCGAAATCTTTAGATTTCCGCTCCATCCATAGCGACGTAATTGGAAAGCAGGGGCAGAATCTACGGTAATATTAACTGCGGGCTTCTTGGTTTCCAAAAAGAACAGGACTTCTGTACCAACTTTAAAAGAATAGTCAGGCTTCTTGCTACGATGAATTCCGTCTTCTTCAACAATCACAGTTGCCTCATGGGTTACTTCACGTAGATGTTGAGGCAATCCTCTTTCGTTGTCTACATCCCAGCCAAGAAGACGGAAAAAGCGGTTAACAAAGTCCACTCGAACTTGCGTTTCGTTATAGGTAGCCCGTTGGAACTGCTGATAGTTGTTGCTATAAGTACGAACCAATTCACCAACTTGGGCAATCAGTGTAACCATCATTTCTGGTGTCATTATTTCAGCTCCTCACTTTCAGGCAGAAAATCAACAATATCTCCAATGTTGCAATGGAGTGTAGAACAAATTTTGAACAAGCTTTCCATGGAAACGAACTCGCTCTTTCCCATCCGTGCAAGCACATTGAAACTGATTCCGGATATATCTTTCAAGTCGGTTCGTGTCATCTTCTTATCAATCAACATTTTCTAGAGCTTATCATAGGAAATAGGCATTTCAATTCTCCGTTTCCAAACAGTTTTTTATATTATATCATGATTCACACTATTTTTCAAGATGTTCTCACTATAACATGAGTGTATTCCTCACAAATATGAGTAGCCGCCCACAGAAAACTATGGGCGGCATTGTGTGGTAGTACATGAGCGAGTGATATACTATCCTCACCGAGCATCATCCCTCATGTGTGTTTTCTCTGTGTCGGGAGAAGTACGCCCACAAGCTGTTTCTGTCAATGATTTCCTCATACCGGCGCAACCTTCTCCATACCCCTGACCAGAAGCACTTTGATTATAGAAACATTACGGCAGCTATTTTACGCCTCTCATGGAGCAGATTGGCTTCGACCACAAGCCCCATGATACAAGACACACCTGTATCTCCATGCTGACAGAATCGTATGTAGATCAGACCATGATCAAGAAGATCGTCGGACACTCCGGTGCAATGACGCTTACCGAACGTGTTTACACCCACCTAGACATTGAAACCCTCGTGGAAGCGATCAACAAAATATAAGAGAATACAATGAAAACGCTGATAACGAAAAAGCAGGCGATGAACTCCTTGCGGATACATCTCCTGCCAATCAGGTCTTTGTTTTCACTTGCGTTATTTCCACCATGTTTTCTACTTGCTCGATACTTACGCAGTCAAGCA
>CAUFVC010000023.1:0-13007 GCA_959029275.1 uncultured Eubacteriales bacterium
TTGATCCTTGCATTTTTCAGTTGACTTCCAATCTCCATATAGTTTCCTCCCTGCCGGCCTTATTATGACGGAAAACCTAGCAAAAGTCTATCAAATTAATTTTACATCGCCTTAAAACCGTGTCAAAATGTTTTGACACCGGTGTTCCAGGCAGCACAATAGCGGTAGTTTTTAAGGGCAATACAAAAAAACCGCCAATCTAGGGGGCGGGCTGGCGGCTCACTTCCTTATTTGGCGAAGTTCAAAACTCCCGTGCATTTCCAACAGTAATTCTTGTAGCAACTCAGATTCTGCCATTGATCCTGTCTCCTATCGTGTGGTAGAGATCTTGCCGTCTATGCTATAGCCATTATACACGAAATATGAGAGTGTGTCGATAGCTTGTTAGAATTTATTTCATCCCGTTCAGATCGCATGATAAGAGCCGGATTTTGTGTCCGTTTGTATTCTCCCCCTACTTTTTCTAACCAATTTTCTAATTGCATGTTGATAAAAATGGTTAGAATGGTTAGAATATGGGTAGAATATTTTCCGGAGGCGATCAGATGGTTTTTCAGGAAAGCAAGACTGTGGAATTGAAGTCTATTGTGGTGGATGATATAAAAAAAGAGATTATTGCATTCGCAAACGGTGAAGGCGGAAAGATGTATATTGGCGTCCAAGACGACGGAACAGTGGTTGGACTGGATGACCCGGACGGAGCTGCTTTACAGGTCAGCAACATGGTGCGGGATGCAATTAAGCCAGACCTGACAATGTTTCTTCACTATGAGACCTTGAACGAGGGCGGAAAGCAGATTGTAGCCATTGATGTTCAGCAGGGAACAGAGCGCCCATATTACATTGCAAAGAAAGGTCTGCGTCCGGAAGGCGTTTTTGTCCGTCAGGGATATTCGTCTGTGCCAGCTACCAATACGGCGATCCGGCGCATGATTAAGGAAACGGATGGAGACCATTTTGAGGAAATGCGTTCTTTGGAGCAGGATTTGACCTTTGAGGCAGCTGAAAAGGAATTTTCCGAGAGAAATATCCCGTTTGGGGAGGTGCAGATGAAAACATTAGGAATTATGACCCATGACGGTGTTTATACAAACCTGGGACTTTTGTTGTCTGATCAGTGTATGCATACAATCAAGGCAGCAGCCTTTGAGGGGACCACCCAAAATGAATTTAAGGATCGAAAGGAATTTTCCGGCTCTCTGTTCCGACAGATGGATGAAGTCTATGATTATATTGACTTTCGCAACCAGACCCATTCCACTTTTCAGAAGCTGCGGCGGATCGACAGAAAAGACTACCCGGAGGTGGCAGTCCGGGAGGCACTTTTGAATCTGCTTGTGCATCGTGAATATTCCTTCCGTGCCAGCACTTTTATCAGTCTTTATACAGACCGGATCGAGTTTACTTCCATCGGCGGGCTTGTAAGCGGTGTCACTTTAAACGACATAATGATGGGGATTTCCGTATGCCGGAATGTAAAGTTGGCAAATGTATTTTACCGTTTGGAACTGATTGAAGCTTATGGAACCGGAATACTTAAGATTATGGAGGCTTATTCTGGAACTGGAAAGGAACCACAAATTAAAACTTCTGACAACGCATTTAAGATTATCCTTCCAAATTTAAATGTACACACGGGACAGGAGAAACCGCCTGCTGATAAGCCAGCAGGCAGTGTACAAGAGAACACAGTGATTGCCCTGGCAAAAGAACAGGGTACTTTCACAAGAAAAGAAGTGGAAAAGGTGCTGGGAATCAGTCAGACAACATGTGGACGATTATTGAAGCAGATGATTGAGCACAGGCAGATCGTCCAGGAGGGAAAAGGCAGGAGTACGCACTACCGCCTTTCAGAATAACGTATAGTGGTTTTTATCAATATAGAAAAAACCGCCCTTTCGGACGGTTGCGTACACCATTATTTAGCCACGATCTAAGCACAAACGCAATGGTTTATGTGGGCACAGCTGTACTTCGGAGCGACAAAACCCTGAAATAAAGCGGCTTAAAGATTACACCTGAGAGGACTCGAACCTCCGACACATGGTTTAGGAAACCACTGCTCTATCCTCTGAGCTACAGGTGTATAGAACGATATTCATTGTATACCAAACCGACTGTTTTTGCAACCCTTTTTTAGAAAACTGGAAGAATTTCTTGTCCTACGGGATGTCCATTCTCTATCCCAGCGCAATGTCCAACACCATCATGATCAAAAAACCAACCATGACGCCCATGGTCCCGGCGTGGGAGTGGGCGTCGAGATGCGCTTCCGGGATGAGTTCCTCCACAACCACGTATATCATGGCGCCGGCGGCGAAAGTGAGCAGCCAGGGCATAATCGAGGTGATGGACCCGATCAACAAGACAGTTAATATGCCGCCGATGGGCTCCACAATTCCGGATAGGGCGCCATATACAAACGCCTTCCAGTTGGGCAACCCCTCTTGTTTTAGCGGAAGGGAGATGGCAGCGCCTTCGGGAAAATTCTGTAGCCCCATTCCCAGGGCCAACGCCATGGCGGCAGCCAGCGATACGGTCGAATCACCGCCGGCGGCTAGGGCGAAGGAGAGCCCTACAGCCATTCCCTCCGGTATATTGTGGAGCGTTACAGCCAACACCAGCATGGTCGTCCGCTTAAGGGAAGACGGGAGACCTTCCGGCGTGTCGCTGTCCGAGTGAAGATGAGGCAGGAGCTTATCCAACAGCATGAGAAAGAGACCGCCCAGGGCAAACCCGCCAGCAGCCGGGATCCAACCTGCCATCCCCTGGGACTCCGCCATTTCCACCGCGGGGACGATGAGGGACCAGACGGACGCCGCGATCATAACGCCAGCCGCAAATCCTAGAAAGACGCGCTGATAGATCGGTTTAATTTCGCCGCGAAAGAAAAAGACGACGGCTGATCCGGCGGCTGTCATGAAGAAAGTAAAGCCGGTACCCGCCAGAACCATACCCAGCGCCGGCAGCAGATGATTCATCAAAATCCCCCTTCCGGAGCGTTAGCGACGGGGCAAAGAGAGTAATTTGTCACTAACGCCTCCCTTGAAATGAATGGTGTAGCTTTCTTTTATTATACGATGGAAATACACTTTGTCAAGGGAGGGGCAATGGATGAAATAGCAAATTTAGATACAAAGATCAGCGGATTTGAGTAAGCGTGGGGGAGCAAAAGTAGGTACAATAGACTAGTGTACGCTTTCAATAAAATAAAAAAATTCCCATTTCATTTGATCGGAGTCTGTAGTAAAATGGACTACAGGAATCTGCCGGCGGAGGGGGAAAACTTGTGGACGAAGGGGCGAGACTCTTTCAGTTTGATAACACTTTTTTTCAGGAAGACAAGACTATAGGCTTTCTGCGCCTATTACAGTTGGGAGAGCTACAGTGTGAGCGCAATTATGTTATACAGGAGCACGCACAGGTCTGCAGTGAGATCAGCTACATTGTGTCAGGCGGCGGTTGGTTTTTTCAGAATGGGAAGCAAACCGCGGTGAAGAAGGGAGATGTCCTGATCAATCGCTTTGGCGAGACCCACAAGATTGTATCGGGACCCCAGGAGGGGCTTCGCTATTATTATATGGGGTTTCAGATCGATCAAAAGAGGATGGAGGCAGAGCTTGTGCCGGTGTCAGATTTTTTTGAGGGGAGCGGATTGTCCGTCGCCCACGGTCAATTCCATCTTGCAGAGCCCTTCCACCGGCTGCTGAATGAATTTTATTCCTCCAATCTATATTCCTATAAAGTAGCGGAGGGGTTGATCTCGGAGATCCTAATCTATACCTTTCGATGCTTTTGCCAAGGCCCCAGCCGGCTGTACCGCCCGCCTACGAAGGAGAATGCATCCAGCACGGTCTATAGGATTATCCAATATATCGATTCTAACGTCGCACAGATATCCCACGTGAGGGAGGTGGCGGAGGCGTTGGGCTATAGCGGCAGCTATCTGTCTCATCTCTTTAAAGAAAAGACGGGAATGACGCTGCAGAGCTATCTTGCCCAGCGTAAGATTGAGCGGAGCGTGGAGCTCATGAAAAGCGGATGTTACAGCTGGACCCAGATCGCCTTAGAGCTTCACTATGAGACGCCGCAGGCTTTTAGCAGGGCATTCCGGCGGGTGATGAAGGAATCCCCGTCAGAATTTATAGCCAACAATCATAAGAAAAGGAGCGAGTCAAATGAGTAAAGTAACGGTGGCAGTGATCGGATGCGGAAACATAGCCAACTCGGCGCATATTCCCTCGTATATGGCCAATCCAGACGTCCGGATCAAGTATTTCTGTGACATTATACCGGAGCGGGCACAGAATGCAGTGGAAAAGTATGGATGCGGCACGGCGGTGGCGGATTACCGCCGTGTGCTGGAAGACCCGGAGATTGAGGCGATTTCCGTCTGTGTGCCCAACAATATGCATTCCGTTATTTCCATTGACGCGATGCGGGCAGGGAAGAATGTCCTCTGTGAGAAGCCAGCCGCCCGCACGTATTCGGAGGCGCTTTCCATGCAGAAGGTACAGCATGAGACCGGGAAAGTTCTGAACATCGGGGTTGTCAACCGGTTCAACAATGGAGTCAACGTCATCAAGGATATCATTCTCAGCGGCGAGCTCGGGGAGATCTACCACGTATACGCCAGTTTTCGGGCACACCGGTCGATTCCGGGGCTCGGCGGCGCCTTCACCACGAAAGCCATTGCCGGCGGCGGCGCTCTCATAGATTGGGGCGTTCATTACCTGGACATCGTGATGTATTGCTGTGGAGACCCGTCACCGCTGACCGTATCGGGGGAAGCGTTCTGCAAGCTAGGGAAAAACATGAGAGAGTATGTCTATACCAGCATGTGGGCCGGCCCACCGAATTATGACGGAGTGTATGATGTGGATGACTCCGTGACGGGCATCATCAGAACCGATGGGCCCGTGATTACACTCCACGGCGCTTGGGCGCAAAACATTGGAGTCAATGAGACATACATTGACTTTATGGGGACACAGGGAGGGATTCGCCTTCAATATGGCGCTGATTTCACCATGTACACGTCCAAAAATGGCGCGCTATTGGAGACAAAACCCACATACAATACCCGCGATGCTTTTCGAAATGAGATCGATGCCTTTGTCCGGTGTATCCGGACGGGAGAGAAATTGCCGTCGCATATCGATACGGTTATTGTAACCGCCAAGATGATGCAGGGAATCTACGATTCCTCAGAACAGCACAGGGAAGTGCAGCTCTAAAAGAGTTCAAAACAATATAAGTTTACGGCCAAGGGACAGCCTCCATTCGCCACGGCGGATCAGGGCTGTCTCGTTTTGATCCCGTGGTCTGGATCAGGGGTCGGAGGTGGAGGAAAGCCTACAGCGCTTACTCAAGAGAGGGCGATGGCTCATCGAACATGGAAGTCAGGATTTTGACAAAGTGCAGATCAATCCCCAGGAGTTTCATATTCTGATTTTTACATCGGGGACCACTGGAAACCCAAAGGGGATTATGTTGTCTCACAGCAATATTTGCTCCAACATCATGGCCATATCTCGGATCGTGTACGTAAAGAGCAGCGATCAGGTTTTATCGGTTCTTCCGCTCCATCATACCTATGAATGTACCCTTGGATTTCTGCTCATTTTGTATAAAGGGGGGTGTGTGACATTCTGTCAGGGGCTTCGGCACTTGCATGAGAATATGGAAGAATTTCACCCTACGATCCTTGTGACGGTTCCCCTGCTCCTTGAGAAATTCCACCGGAAACTGATGAAAGGCGTGGAGGTATCCCTGGGGGAGCGCTATCCCAAGCAGCTTTCAAGGCAGGGCGATGTAGGAGAGTTCTTGGACACCGGTTCGCCGGTCTTGATCTCTATGGTGAGAGCGAAGGCGCGCAACGCGCTGGGAATGGCCATCCCGGATACGCAGATCCGGATTGAAAACCCGGATGAAAGCGGTGTTGGAGAGATCCTTGTGAAGGGGCCTGGCGTCATGCTTGGATACTTTCGAAACCCGGACGAGACAGCCCGCTGTATGCGGGACGGCTGGTTTCACACGGGGGATCTGGGGCGGATGAACGGGGATGGTTTTTTGTTCATTACGGGCCGGAGCAAAAATGTCATCGTGACAAAGAATGGGAAAAAGATATTTCCGGAGGAATTGGAGGAACATCTATACCGAAGTGGCCTGATCTCAGAGGCTATGGTTACGGGGGAGCAATATGCAGGCGACGATGAGACATATGTCAATGCCCACGTATTTCCCAATCTGGACGCAGTGCGGGAGCTCTTAAGGGTCAGCGCGCCGACAAAAGAGGAGATTTGGGCCGCCCTACAGGATGTGGTCCGCGATGTCAATGGAAAGCTGCCAAGCTATAAGCGCATCCGAAAGCTTCAGATCCGCGACACGGAGTTTGAGAAGACGACGACTAAAAAAATTAAGAGGTGAAGCGGTAAAAGAGTTGCAATCCAACCATGAGTGCGATATACTTTCTCTGATATTGTAGTTCTTGGACGGAGGAGGAAGGCATATGGAAATAGAAGGAAACTGGATTTTCGGGCCTGGCAGCAAACCCTACGACTGGTGGATACTGCGGCGCAGCTTTTTTACGGCGCAGCTGCCTAGAAAGGCCATATTGAGAATTTCATCGGCGGGCGGGCATACGTGCTATATAAATGGAAAGGAGATCACGAGAGGTCCTGCCAGGTCGTTTGATTTTGATAAAAGCTATGATACGGTGGATGTAACGCGCTTTTTGCAGGAGGGCGCCAACGGGATCAGCGTTTTGTCCATGCATCTGGAGCGCGGCGGCGTTTTTGCACAGCTTCTCTTGGATGACGTTCTGTTTTTGGAGACCGATGGAAGCTGGAGAGCCAAACTCAATCCCTGCTTCTGTCTGGAGGCATCCTGCAATAGTGTACCCCTAGAGCCCATGAAGCGCATGGAGGAGCAATATGACGCCAGGGAGGAAGAATGCTGGTACTCCGCCAACTATCAGGATGAGGGCTGGGCGGAAGCCGAGATCGTTGGGGAGATTGGGAAATGGCCCTTTCTACATCTGTCTCCCAATGAGGGCGGTTTGCTCTCAGAAGACTTAGCCTTAGGGAAACAGTTGGTGGCCCTTGGATTTGCCACTGAGCAGAGAGAGGCCAACCGGTTTCGCTTCCAGGGGGCCAATCGGAGCAAGCGAGACCGGTACCGGGTACAGGTGCAGGCGCCGGAGGAGGAGACCGTTTGCCTCCATTCCTACGGGGCATCGGAGATTTATGTCAATGGCAACGCAGTGACCGGCACAGCGCTATTGTGCAGAGGCGACAATGAGCTTGTGGCGGTCAATACCTTTGGCGACTTGGAGCTGTCGCTGGACACAGATTCTTCCCTGCATTTTGGCAAGTGGCTGGTGCAACGCCAGGATGGGGATATGACCCAATGTGCCTGGCACGCATGGGATTCCTGTGAGAAGCCGAGTGGGCTGCCGGAAGCGGGGGAGATGGAGGAGGCGGCCACGCCATGTGACTGTAGTGTAGCCTTTTCCGTACAGTATCAGCGCTTTGAGCAAAGCGCCGACGGATTTGCAGATCCCTCCCTGGGATTGCCAGATGGCCGGAGCCAAGAGAGGGTGGGCTTCAAGGGACTTTCCAATATGCTTCACGCCAATCATGCCACCGCGTGGTTTGACGGGGATCCGTCGAGAGATGTGACCTTCATCCTCGACATGGGAGAGGAATACCTGGGAAATTATACATTTCGTCTGCGGGCAGGGCGTGGAACCATATTGGATCTGGTGGGTTTCGAGCAGGTGGGGCCCGCGGGGATTGTCTGGATGCAGTCCAATGCCATGCGGTATATCTGCAAAGAGGGCTGGCAGGAATACATATGTCAGGGGACTCACGGATTTCGCTATCTGTCCGTGACGCTGCGGAATCGGACGCAGCCGGTAGAGATTGAGTATATTGGGGTGTACCATCGGGCTTTTGCGATGGAGGAGGCGGGGACCTTCGCCTGTGACGATCCGGAGGTAACGGATATCTTTCGCATGTGCATCGACACGGCGAAGCTCTGTATGCAGGACACCTACATCGACTGTCCGGGATACGAGCAGGTATATTGGGTTGGGGATGCCAAGATCACATCCCACGTGAATTTATTGTGTGCCGGCGGGTATGCCTATGACCAGAACTCCATCCGGCTGATTGGAAAAAGCTTGAGCCCTGATTTCGCCGCAATGTACAAAGCGCAGGATCCCCGGTATGGGCAGGGGAAGAATCTTGTGCTGCCTGCGTTCAGCACCTATGTTGACGGAGGGCTTCCCCTATTTGCCTTCATGTGGGTTCTACAGTGTTGGGATCATTTTTGGTATGGGGGAAGTCTGGAGGACCTGCGGACCAACTATGGGGATGTGGCCGTTATGCTGGAACATGCGTTCCAATGGATCAATGACCGTGGGCTTGTGGAGATGACGGACGCCTGGGATCTGTTAGACTGGGGCAATAATGACGTGACCTCCTACGGGGAGACCATCGCCAACAGCGTATGTTTGGCCAAGTGCT
Organism: uncultured Eubacteriales bacterium; assembly: GCA_959029275.1. Lineage (GTDB taxonomy): Bacteria > Bacillota > Clostridia > Lachnospirales > Bianqueaceae > Bianquea. Next base: position 8,532 of record CAUFVC010000023.1, read on the forward strand.
GCGATGTGGCCGCTGACATGGCGTCTGCCCTGGGACTGGCTGAGCAGGTCCGGTACCGGGAACAGGCGAAGAAGCTCCGGGACGCGGTCAACCGGTATGGCTGGAATGAGGATCGAAGCGCCTATGTGGACACGGTGCGGGATGAAAAGGGCTATGCGATATACACGCGCTATTGCCAGAAGCGGGAGTGGAGCCCTCTGCCCTATTCCCAGTATCGGGAGCTGGAACGGGTCAGCCGTCAGACCAATACCATCGCCTATCTCTATGACTGCGTGCCTCCGGAACGGCGCAAGGCGGTGGAAGCTCTGATCCTTGCCTCAGTTGACGGGCGGTACATAAAGGGCTCTCCCAGCAATCGAAGCCTAGGGAAGCCAAGCGACCGGGAGGCGCCCCATGGCATCGTGGAAATCGGAACGCCTATGTTTCTGTACCATAGCTTTGCGGCGCTGGCAAAAATGGGGTGCGTGGATCGAATTCTGCCCGTGATAAAGCGAGACTTTGGGAGAATGCTTCGCTGCGGAACCAAAACCTGTTGGGAGACCTTTCCCATCAGCGACACGGAATGGACCCGCAGTATTTGTCACGCATGGAGCGCTTCGCCGGCGGTGTATCTGCTGACGGAGATCTTAGGCGTGAAGCCGTTGGAGCCAGGGTTTACACGGTTTACGGTAACGCCGCATCCAGGGCCCTTGCAGCATATGCGGGGGAGCGTCGCCACGCCCTACGGGCCCATCTTTGTGACCTATGAGAACGGGGCTCTTGCGGTAAACGCCCCATCCCAGTGTCAATGGATACAGGATCCTTGCCAGTAAAGAAATGGGGGAATGCACACGGCTATTTGTGCGGGAGCGTCACAGATAGCTATGATAGCACGCTGTTTACGCTCCGGAATGGAGGATTTTATGAGAGTGGAAGAAGTGAATACGCCTGCGCTGATTCTTGATATGGATCGGTTTCGGGAGAACGGACAGAGAATGCAGCATTTGATGGAGGGAAGCCAGGCGCGCCTGCGCCCTCACTTTAAGTCCCACAAATGCAGTCGAATTGCAAAGCTCCAGATGGAAGCGGGAGCGAAGGGAATTACATGTGCAAAATTGGGGGAAGCAGAGGTTTTAGTGGAAGCGGGGATCCCGGATATCCTGATCGCCAATCAGGTGGTGCAGCCGTCCAAATTGGCACAGCTGGCCTATCTGGCCAGAAAGGCCAGGATAACGGTGTGTGCGGATGATCCTGTCAATATACAGGAACTTGAAAAAGCGGCACAGTTGGCGGGCAGCCGAATCTATGTGTACGTGGAGCTGGATGTGGGAATGCAGCGCTGTGGAGTGTCTGATTTTGATCAAGTCCTGTATCTGGCAAGGCAGATTGAAAAGTCGGGGTACTTAGAATTCGGTGGGATCCAGGCCTATGCGGGGCAGCTTTCCCACGAGGAGGATCCGGTTACTCGCATCCGCGAGATTCACAAGATAGAAACGCTGCTGCGCCAGGGCAAAGCGTATCTGGAACAGCATCATGTCACGGTCAGGGAGATCAGCGGGGCCAGCACGGCGACTGCCGGGGAGAAAGCCAAGGGCGGCGTCTATACGGAGATACAGGCGGGCAGCTATCTTTTTATGGATGCGTCGTACCGGAGGTGCAGCCTGCCTTTTGAGAGCGCGCTGTCCGTTGTGTCAACCATTATCAGTAAGACAGAGAACCGCATTGTCTTGGACGTGGGCGTCAAGAATCTAGGGATGGACCAGCGGGATCCCGAGATAGCAGGGCAGCGCCCGGAGGACAGCCTTTCTTTCAGTGAGGAACACACGGCGGTCTACCGGGATGGAATCGGGAGATGTAACCCCATTGGAAGCCAGGTGGCGGTTCTTCCGGGACATTGCTGTACGACGGTTAATACGTTCGATTGGATCCTGATCAAAGAGGGAGATGAGATCCTCGATCGATGGAGGATCGACGGAAGGGGAAAATCCTGGTAGAACTGCGATGGTACGGCAAAATGGAAAGGAGATTAGTGTGAACGGCTATTTGTGCCGGAGCGCCACAAATAGCTCTTATGGCAGAAGAGAAATCGCCTTCGCAAATTTCTCTTCGCCCCGTCGCTGACGCTCCGGAATGGAGGATTAAAATGGCGCAATTTCGGATTTTACAGGAAGGAATACCGGCGGCCAGGCAGCTGGAGCGGGAGATTGTGGAGGCATGTCGGAGGGGACTTGCAGAGGGACGGCGGAAATTTGACGGGATGGGTGCGCTTTCCGATTGGCAGCAGAGGCGCGATGAGGTAGACCGAGTTTTCCGCCAGTCGCTGCCGGATCTGTTGGAGCAATTGGCGCCGTTACAGGTCCGCCCTGTCTCGACCTGCGAATTTGATGAGTTTATTGTTGAGAACGTACTCTTTTACTCCCTTCCCGGATGGGAGGTCAACGCCTCCGTATACCGCCCTAAGACGGGAGGACCGTGGCCAGGGGTCGTCTGCCCCACCGGGCACAGCAGTAAGTTTGGACCGAGCTACACCGCCAGTGCTCAGACTTTTGCGAGAAATGGCTATCTTGCGGTGTCTTTCTGTCCGCCTGGCTGCACCGGGGAGCTGGCGAAGCTCAACGATCATTTTGCCAACGGCGTTATCGGGTGGATGACGGGAATCTGGGCTATGACCTATTTTATGGCGGATGCGCTGGCCTGTATTTCATATCTGGAGCAGCGGGATGATGTGGACACGTCCCGCGGTTTTGCCATGACGGGGGTATCGGGCGGCGGATTGACGTCAATGTTCTGCGCGGCGTATGATCCGCGGATCCGATTTGTCGCTCCCGTCTGCTGCATTTCCGACCAGGAAGCGCTGCATCTGACAGGCCTGTATACCAGCTGCCCGGAGCAGCACGGCCGCGGATATCTGGGGCAGGGGATCGACGTAACCGAAATTCTAAGTTTGATCGCGCCCAAGCGCCTGTGTCTAGTGGGCGGTAAATTGGACGAGGTCTTTGATTATACAACGACGGTGGAGGTATATACGCGCGTCAAGAAGGTTTATGAATTGTATGGCCGCGGGGACGACATATCCTTGTTTTTACAGGAGGATTCCGGACATGCGTATACAGTCGCCATGGCCAATGAGGTGGTAGGCCATATGGACGCTTTTTTTGGAAAAGAGACATGGCGGGCGCCTCTGACGGAGAAGGAGATTCAACCTATTGCCAGGGAGCAGCTGGCCTGTTATCCAAAAGGCTGCGTCAATATGTTTACCGTCAACTGTCAGGAGGCTCTGCGCCTGCAAGCGCAGCGGCCTAAGCTTACAGAGGAGCAGATGGCGCGCGCGCTGTCGTCGCTGTTACAGCTTGAGGAATTTACGCCCCATCCCACTAGGGTTTGGGCCGAGCCGGAGGATTCCTTGCCGAAGCGGTGGCATCATATATTTCAGCCGGTGATTCTGCACCATGGAGACAGAAATGTGATGCCTGGCGTATTTGCCTGCAGGGAGGGGGCGGCGGCTTGCCCCGCGCTATTGTATATCGATGAGAGAGGAAAGTGGAACGGCTTCATTCATGGGGGAGCCTTGACGCAAATCATCGGTTTGGCACAGCCGGCATCGGACGCGGAGCGCTGTGTGCTGTCTGTGGATGTATCCGGCATGGGAGAGCTGGAGGCGCAGCACACCACCTATGACTGCGCAAGCTGGAATGACATTGAGAGGATCCTCACGTATCTCTCCATTGCCGAGGGAAGGCCCGTGATTGCGTACCAGGTGCGGGACGCGCTGACAGCGCTGGCATATTTGAAGACAAGGCCGGAGGTGGACCCGGAGCGCATCACCATTGCCGGAGATGGGACAGGCGCTGTGGTGGCACTGTTGGCGGGACTGTTGGCAAGGGATCAGGTTGAAAGAGTGGTGGCGCTGAATCCTCTGGCCGCGTATGCCTGTTTAGCCACAGCATTTCCATACCGCTGGCCGGAGATGGTGATCATACCGGAGGTGTTGAAGCACTTGGATCTCCCCGAGCTTGTGGCTACACTGGGAAGTAAGGCGGCCTGCATCCAGCCATTAGATGAAATGCGCCGGCCTCTGAGCGAAGGGCAGATGCTGACCTACTACGGAGGCGCCGTTGCAGCTGGCGCGCAGGTCATTGTCACGCCGGAGCCAGAGGCGGAATTGATTAAAATCTGCAAGGGGCAGTAACTCACAGCTCTATGGATTTTCGGAACACTGCCTGCGGTACATGGCCGGGGTGGTATTGAAGTATTTTCGGAATACCCGAATAAAGTAGGCGCTGTCAACAAACCCGCATTCTTCAGCGGCCGTCTGAACCGACTCCCCGTGCTGTAAGAGCCACCGCGCGCGGGCTAGGCGTTCCATGGTAATGTACTGAGAGATGCTCATGGAAAAGAATTCCCGAAAATCCCGTATCAGCTTAGTGCGGCCTATGTAAAATTCCGACGCAATCCGGTCGATGGTCAGCTTTTCCTTAATATGATGGGCTATATACT
>CAUFVC010000024.1:0-12805 GCA_959029275.1 uncultured Eubacteriales bacterium
ACGGAGTAGTTGACCCGGTCGTGGATATCAAAGGAGGTAATGTCCTGATTTCGAACGCGGGAGCGGCGAACATCGCTTTTGTCTGCCAGGATCAGCGCCGCGGCCACGGCGTTGACAGGTACCGCCGTCCCTTCGTCGTGGTTGCCGATGGCTGTTACGATGGTGGCCACCTCATCCGCCGGCATTCCCAATTTGTCCAGGATGCGGAAGGCCATGATAGCCCCGCTCTGTGCGTGATCCACCCGGTTGACCACATTTCCGATGTCATGCATAAAGCCGGCGATCTGTGCCAACTCCAAAAGGCGAGGTTCACAGTGGAGCGCTTCCAGAATTTCGCGGGCTGTCTGCGCGGTTTTTGTTACATGAGCGAAGGAATGCTCTGTGTAACCGAGAGTAATCAGCGTTTCATCGGCTCTTTTAATATAGGTTCGGATCTCAGGATTATTCTGTATGGATGCAAACGTTACATGGGACATGGGGAGAACCTCCTTGTTCGGGTATGGATTTTTGCTTCGTATACTGTAGCATGAGTAGGCGGCAGTGTCAAGATTTTCATCGATTTGGGAGGGGGACATACGGATGAGAATGCGATACAGGAGGCCGAGTCTCTTCGTTTTAGGGTTTTGCTGTTATCTTTTCCTTCTCAGTGGCTGCGGGGCGAAATCCGGGGAGACGCTGGAGCCCACAGGCAGCGGGCAGAATGAGGAATGGGAACAAGAGTCAATCTCTACACAGACGATGGGTGGCCTGGAGATTTTGACCATTCAGTTTTTGGACGTGGGTCAGGCGGATTGCATCCTTATCACAACGGCGTCCAACGAGGCAATGCTCATCGATGCGGGGAATAACGCCGACGGAGAGGGGATTGTCCAATATTTGTGGGATCAGGGCGTCGAGCATTTGCGCTATGTGATCGGGACACATCCCCATGAGGATCATATCGGAGGGCTGGATGATGTGATCCGGGCCTTTCCCATAGAAGAGTTGATGATGCCAAAGGTTATGACGCAGACCGTGACATTTGAATCTGTTTTAGATGCCGCCGCGGAGAAAGGGCTCTCCATCACGGCCCCGGGGATAGGGGATGTCTTTACATTTGGCGAAGGCTCCTTCCAAGTGCTGTCCACTGGCGAGGAGGAAGAGAATCTCAATTCCTCTTCCATCGTCATCCGAATGACCTATGGGGAGCTCCATTTTGTATTCACTGGCGATGCGGAGCAGGATGCAGAGGAGAGAATGTTGGATTCGGGGCTCCCGCTGTGGGCTGATGTCCTGAAGGTCGCTCATCACGGCAGCGAAACGAGCAGCAGCGCCGCCTTTTTGCAGGCGGTTGCGCCTAGGGACTGTGTTATCAGCGTTGGAAAAGATAACTCCTACGGGCACCCCGCAAAATCCGTGTTGGAGCGGATGGAGCCGGAGCATACATACCGGACGGATCAGCTGGGAACCATCGTGATCACCGCGGATGGACAGCAATATCAGATCCGTTGGAAGCAGACCGACATCGATGGAAATGGGGGTCTGCCTTCCGAGTCCTATGTCCAGGAGGGAAAGGTCTATGTGACGGAAACCGGCAAGAAATATCACCGTGAAACTTGTTCGAGCCTAAAGAATAGTAAAATTCCAATGTCATTGGAGGAGGCCAAGGAGAAAGGCTATGAGCCCTGCGGAATTTGTAATCCTCAGGAATAGAGAGACTAACTTTAAAAGGAGTTGCTTCTTCATGTATACCATCGATCGAATTGAAGGCGATCTTGTGATCTGTGAGAATCGAGAAACGGGGAAGATGATAGAGTTCCCACGACGCCAATTTCCGGAAGATATCCGGGCTGGCCAGCTGTTTGATTTTGCAAAAGAAGGGGTTCAGATGCTACAGGAAGACACGGAGGCGGTCCGCAAGCGTCTACAGGACAAGATGAAGGCGCTGTGGAAATAGAATTTTCTGACAATTTCATTTTATTGTAAATTTGCCCCGAAAAAATAAAGGAAATTTTCGGGGATTCTTCATATAGATTGTCAATTGCTGTAATCTGCAAAATATGGTATAGTTTGTCTATAAAGGCCGCGCGGCTTTTATTTTATCACTGGGAGGAACAGAAGGAGAGACCAAATCGATCCGTTCGTTTAAGGATGTGATGATATGGCGGGGATGCAAAATGGCACAGGGGAGGAGCTTCAGCAGAGGGCGGAAGAGCTTTTAGTCCGGGAGCTCAGCAAAGCGCCAGATAGGCAGGATCAGGAGTTGATCTTTCAGTGTCAACGCGCCCTGAGCATGTCCCAACGGCAGAGTGGACTGGACTCCGATGACTTTTTAAAAGACCTGGAATCCCTGGAGAAGACGGCGGAGCATAGACCCTCTGCGTGTGATGTGGAGCAGCTTGACCGGCTGCGCACCAATGGCTGGTGGCTTCCCAGACGAAAGAAGCCTTGGAGAGCTGTGGCTATGTCCGCGGGCAAGGTCGCGGCGGTGCTATTGTTTCTAGCGGCGGCGGTTCGCGTTGGGGGTCATGAGGCTACAGGGGACTCGATCTTCAGGGTTATGCAGGAGATAGTGGATGGAATTTTGCTGACCCAACAGATATCCAACACTCAAACGCCGGTTGTCTATGATGATTGGGACAGTTGTGCGGAGGATCCGATGGCTTTCCTGGCCATCCCTAAGACACTTCCGGATGGCTATCGCTACAATGGGGTGTCCGAGTCGTTGGAGTTAGACTGGGGCGTGATGCTCACTGTCTCCTACTCCAATGTGGATCAGGAGTCGATGACAATCCATATTAGCATCCCAAAAGATAATCGGACGATTCACTGGGGAATCGAGGTTGACAGCGAGGAAGTGGAGGTCTTTGAGAGCAACGGCATTGAGTTTTTGCTCTGTAGTGACGGAGATTTGACTAAATGCCAGTGGCGCGTGGGCACCAACCATTATATCCTGCAGTCCATCGCCTCCAGAGAGGCTGTCAAAGAGTTTTTATCCTATATTGGAGAATTTTAGGAGGTTGAGGGGTTTGCACAAGAGGGCGGCATCGGTAACATTATGTCTCATCTTACTTGTCTCTTGCTTTATGACGGTCAGGGCGGACGAGTCTGCCATCGAGCCGTATTCATCTTCAATTTTTTCCACCTATGCTGCCATCGCCTCGTGTCCGAGCGCGGGCAAAATCTCGGGCAGCATCTATGTTGCGATCCGCGACGATGTGAAGCCGGCGGCACTCGCTGGACTCAAATATGCGAAGCTGCAGTACAAGGACACAGATGGCACTTGGACGACGGAAAGAGTCTATACGCAGGCGTATTTTACGGGATGCGATAGTTTTACCAAGGAGTACAACAACCAGACCGCCACCTCAGGACGGACCTATCGGTTCGAGTTTACTGTATACGGATTGGCGGGCGGTACATCGACGACGAAGGTTTATTATTCAAATTCCGTGTATATTCGGTAAGGAGTACTCTAGACTTGTATAGTTGTGACCGTGATGGGTGTACAGAGCAAAGGATGGCGACACAATTCGTTCGGCTGCGTGCATTTTTGGAAGGTCGGACGCGACCGAATGGCCGAGGTGGATTGCATAGCCTATGGGGGAAGGGCGTCAGGACCGAATTGCTGGCGCTTGATCAAAAGAGAGATGGGGCGAGGGTGTAAAATCCTCGCCTTTATAGATTTCATTTATGGAAATAGACTAAAAAGCATACACATGCATACCGCAAACGGGAGTGCCGTTCCTTAACTGTAAGCCAGTTATTTTGCGGCACTCCCGTTACAGCATACCTTAGAGGACTTTCTCAACCAGACTTTGCAAATGGGAATTATCCAATAAACATTTGGGTCCAATAGTTTCCATTGGCCACATATCCTACGCCGATCTGCGTATAGGATGCATTCAAAATATTGGCGCGATGGCCGCTGGAGTTCATCCAACCGTCCACGACCGCCTGAGGCGTTTTATATCCCTTAGCGATATTTTCGCCGGCAGTTTTATAGGAGATACCAAAGTTCTTTATCATCTGAAATGGCGTTCCGTAAATGGGGCTGTTGTGAGCAAAATATTTGTTTTCCAACATGTCCTGCGACTTAAACCGCGCGACTCTGGAGAGCTCCCAATTTGCAGATAGTTCTTTTAAGCCATTTTTCCGGCGGATTTCATTTACCAGACGGATGACTTCGTTTTCGAAATCTGTTACCGTGGTGTCGTACAGGGGGATGGTCAAAATCTGCCCCGGATAAATTAAATCCGGATTGGAAATCTGAGGATTTGCGTTTATGATCTCACTGACTCCTACCTGATATTTGACTGCCAGTTTCCACATGGTATCTCCCTTTACAACCGTGTGGGATAGAGCATTTGATGCTGCTGAAACTGAAGGAACATACAAGGAAACGATCAAGAAAGCCGCTATGAAAAGAGTACAAAATTTCTTCATACGAAAACCTCCCATTTTGATTTCCCTCAAGGGATGTATCGATTATTACATACATTTCAGATGCATTGCAAATGTAATGTTTTCCAATGCTTTTTTTCGCATCGCATTGATTCAGCATAAAAACATAAAATTTTGATATAGAGATTTGGCGCAAATACGGGGTTTTCTTCGAATGTGCGGTTGACGTTTGGAGTACAGAAATTTGACTGTGATTCCATATATTTACTGAAATAGGCAATGCATAACAGGTTTAGAAGAGTGCAAGACATAGCAACGCTTTATAGAATGCGCTAAAAAAATCGCTTGACAAGAGCGATAGCTTGCCGTATAATGAGGAAAGCATTGCGGCGGATTTTAACGCCTGCGCGGTGTACGGAGAAGTGTCGAAGTGATCATAACGGGCTTCCCCTCGAGATCACGGTACTGGCTCTGAGAATTGAATCATTATTAAATGGAAGCGTATCGAAGTGGTCATAACGGGCCGCACTCGAAATGCGGTAGTCCTTACGGGCTCGTGGGTTCGAATCCCACCGCTTCCGCTAAAAAGAAACGACAATTTTCGATAGAAGATTGTCGTTTCTTTTTGGTTCAACTTTGCTCCGCAAAGCATTGATTGTAATGACGATTTGTGATATAATTTGGCTTAAGGTGATGCTGATGAACAGTCCATTACTCGAAAAATCTTTGGACTTTGCGACACAAATCGTTGTATTTTACGAAGAATTCTCTAAAACCAGGAAAGACACAACTATTGCAAAACAACTGCTTCGTTCCGCTACAAGCATCGGTGCGAACATCAATGAAGCAATTTACGGAAACAGCAAAGTTGATTTTATATCCAAACTCCACATTTCCCTAAAAGAAACAGGTGAGAGTATTTATTGGCTTACTCTTTTAAAGAGGACAAATTTAATCGAGTATAAATTCGACGAATTACTTTCACTTGCCGGGGAAATTAAAAGAATGTTAATCGCATCACTTAATACTGCAAAGGAAAATAAATGAAGATTCTATTTACTGCCTTTAAAGGTATGCATAAAACTTCTTTTCAGTTAGTTGATCAAACAGGAGCGAAGTATGTTTTGTTAACCAATAGCTTCCAAGGCCTGGAAAAGGATATTTCCTCTGTCAGCAGCGATTATGACATAGTGTATATGTTTGGGGTTGATAAGCACTTGACAGACAAAATCAGAATTGAAATATGTGCAAAATATAATGATGAAACAATAAATACAGAATATGATATACTTCATTTAGAGAAAAAACTGAAGAGCTGCGAAATCTCTTACACTGTATCGAATAATTCCACCTGTTATTTATGTAATGCGGCGTATTATCATATGCTAAAGAAGAATCCCTATAGCGTTTTTATTCACATTCTTCTTTAAGAGGAATGACCATAGAAATGATGAAAAGACTAATTGAAATTTTCAGAGATATATATTTCGTTTGATTATCGCAAGAGTTCAAATCTATACAACAAATCGGGAAGGACATCTTTTTTATAGCCCATTCACATCGAAAGCCGTATAAAACCAGTATTTATGCGGCTTTTTCTTATCATATTACTCTTACGGTAGGAACAAAAATTCCTGTCGTTTTGTTATTTTCTGAGTATTGTTATCACGATTTTTATGATAACACACCCATAAGACAGACAATAGCAGTAAGGTTTCAAACTGTGACAAAAAACGAATTGTTGTAAAAGTGTTATCAAAACAAAACGTACACGATACCTCGCAGTACAAGCAAGTAGAGAGTTACGCAAAATGATAATTCATGAAATTAGTAGAAGTAACAACATAACAAGAGGATATTCCCGCAAAGCAGTATGTTTCTGAATTTGCGGATTGGGAAAAAGCGTTCAGAGCGATTCTCGATCTTCCGTTCGGCGATGAAAAGAAGCTTGTTGTAATTGACGAGTTTCCGTATATGTGCCGCGCCGCCAAAAGTATTCCGTCTATTCTGCAAAATCTTTGGGATAGCTATTCCAAAGACAGCAACGTAATGATTATTCTCTGCGGCAGTGCAATGAGCTTTATTGAAAAAGAACTGCTTGCCGAAAAAAATCCGTTGTATGGCAGGGCCACCGGTATCTATAAGATGAAAGAAATGGGCTTTTACGACGCGGCAAAATTTTTCCCTAACTATTCCGCCAGGGATAAGGTACTGTCTTACGCTGTGCTGGGTGGGATACCGCACTATTTGAAGCAATGGAACCCTGATTTATCGGTTGCTGAAAATATCAAGCGAAATATTCTGACAAAGGGTTGCGTGCTTTATAGTGAGGTGGAGTTTTTGCTGCATCAGGAGCTTCGGGAAACGCCAATTTACAATTCCATTATTGAAGCTGTTGCACTCGGCAGCACAAAGCTGAACGATATTAGTCAAAAGTCCTTACTGGACGATACCTCAAAAACAAGCGTATATCTGAAAAATCTCGTTGAACTGGGTATCGTAGAACGGGAATTTTCAGTTGATACCGGAACAAAGGAAAAAGCGAATACCAACAGAGGCATATACCGTCTGACTGATAATTTCTTCCGCTTTTGGTACGCTTTTGGTTTTGCATACTATTCACAGCTTGAGGATGGCGACGTGGACGGCGTGTATGAATATATCATAAAGCCTGCTTTACACGAATTTGCTTCGTTCGCCTTTGAGGATATATGCCGCGAGTATGTGAGAGAAATGCAGAAAAACAACGCTTTGCCGTTTCGTTATACAAAGATGGGACGGTGGTACGGTAAAACTACTGTTCGTGATGAAAAAAACGATAGTGGGCTTCGGATTGCAGAAACAGAAATTGATTTGTTATGTATCGGCAAAGGCGCAAAGGAATACTTGGTTGGCAAATGTAAATTCAAGGGTACTCCATTCGCTTACTCGGAGTACCTTGACGCGGCAGCAAAGCTCACGCCGTTAAAACAAAACGCAAGGTTCTATTATACGCTGTTTTCCGAAAGCGGTTTTGATGAAAGGCTCATGCTCCAAGCCGAGAAAAACAACATACAGCTGCATTCGCTTGAACAAATCGTAAACTACAAAAGCTGAAACGCTCCTTTTAAGGCACCCTCTGCGGAGGGCGTCTTTATGGTTTACCCGGCATGGGCGGGCACTAACTAGCAATCTAGCTCTCGCTACAAATTGGAAGTAACTTCTCATAATCCAGTCGTATTAAACTTTTTCCATTGGGTAATGAATACACTTCCTGTCCAATTTCAATATATCCAATACTTCCCATTGTTTCTGAAAGTATATTCGCTTCTATCTGTTGATGCACTTCTTCAAGTCCATCGAACGCATGGATATACGGCGAAACGGATACCCAGTTCTCTTCGTCTGTATTCATCTGAATGACGCATGAAACATAAGCAGGCTTCACTTGTTTAACGATATTTTGAAAAGTTGCATACCCAATATACTCTATCAACAAATTGGCAATCACTAACTCTGCCATTGGCAGCGTATCGGATTCCTCCAGTAGATTTACGCGAAGGCATTTTAATATGCCATCTAATGAGCAATACCGTGTCGTTACTTCTTCAAGATAAGCCGCATTTATATCAACGCCATAAACTCTATGATACTTAGATTTATCGATATGCTCAAGGCCATTTCCCCCTGCCACTCCAAGTATCATTACGGTACTGACGCTATAATCATTCAGCTGTTTTTTCATCAGATCATTCATTGCTTGAAGCTGTTTCACAGAATCCAAGCTCATATGTTTTTCATAGTCTGATAAACGAATATCTTCCCAAGGATTACGCATACTTCATCAACTCCTTCTATGTAAAAATAAGAATTTGCCATCCATGCAAATACCGTCAGATTATATGTATCAATTATACTATAAATATACCATATTTTAAGACGGTTTGAATAGGCTTCAGGCCTTTCGCAGTTTTTATTTTTGGCAGGTGTTTTTATAAAATCCCTAGATTCTATTTGAATTGCGTTGACTAATACTATCATATCTTATTTTCTGATTGCGAAATTTAGAAAAAAGTCATAATCATAACCAAAAAAACGGCATACAGCTTCTTGCGTTTTGTCGATTGATAGTATATAATAGAGATAGATTATAGGCAAACATATGACAAAGAAGGGTGGCTAGATTATGACAACGCAGCATGGGCAAGAAAAAATCATCGAGAGTTTCGACTATAATGGAGTGACAGTTGATTTGGTGGAATGGACGGATACCATTTGGTGCGGTAAAATCGGGTACGCAGCCAACAACTCGGACGAGCCTAACATGGATAAGATTATGGAGGAATATATGTCGTTACATCATGCATCCTCCACCGTTAGCGAACCGGATTGGAGTGTCTGTATCAGCATAAATTACCTGACAGATGAACGTCCAAATGGGGTTATGATTGGAAGTCTTGTTGCCACTGAACAACAACCCAGCGATTTTGATGTTTATAAAATTCCAGCTGCCCAGTACATGCGAATCCGTTTGTGTGATGAATCCGCAAAACTACTCGGCCACGAGCCTTGGAACGGAGGCATTCCACCGTATCAGTGGATCGGTGATCAGATAGCGCCGCAGCTAGGGTATCAGTATGGTTGTGACACACTGCCCATTATCGAATACTATGGCTATTATGAGCCCCAAAAGGATACACATAAATATTGTTATCTGTATGTGCCTGTCAAGAAAGCCTGACAAGGCACCGTGTTCACCTTCATACATTGCCGCAAGCTGTGCATTGCTTGCGGTATCTTTTTTCGACATTTTTCTCCGAATTGCTTGTAATCTGTCTAATAATACATTATAATAATACTATAAAATTGTGAATTATGCGGAGAAGTGTATGCGTTTTATTTTTAAGTCGTATACTCGGATATAATCCAGGCGGTAAAAGAAAAGGGGAGGAGTCTCAACCATGGAGTACTTTCAAAAATTTCATTCAAACACATTGGCAGGAAGCGGCAATCAATCGTTCTTTCTGACAGACGATGCAAGCCAGATCTATACCGGCAGGATTTTGTATAAGATTTTCGCCGGGGGAACCTATCGCTATTCCTTTTTGTTTTCCAATATCATAGACAGCACCTTTTCAGACGGCGCCCACAGCCACAAAAATCTGATATGCGACCAGTGGAGGATTGTAAAAGCCGCCGTCGGTATCTGCGGGACGTGCAGCCCGTCGGAGATCGGGGAGATCAAGAGGTTTCAGGCGCTGACCTTCTCCGGAGCATCCGAAAAAGAAGTGATGCCAGGAGAGTTCTTCACCTCGGATGCCGTTGAACTGAGCGGAGAAAAGGGAGACTACATCTGTCTGGAGATCGCCTACCAGGGGAGAATGATCCCCTACCATGAAGAGAGCATTATCCCAACATTCGTCCTCCGGGACGGCGAATGGATTCCCTCAAAACTCGTTCCCTTTGCAGGGATGGTGGGATGTGACAGGCCGGCGCTCTTACAAATCGGATATCTCGGAGATTCCATTACGCAGGGGATTGGAACGGATGTCAATTCCTATGATCACTGGAATGCAAAGCTGTCGGAGCGGCTGGGGGAGAAGTACGCCTACTGGAACCTGGGTCTTGGATTTGGCAGGGCCAGTGACGCGGCCAGCGATGGGGCATGGCTTTTTAAGGCAAAACAGATGGATGTGGTGGTTGTCTGCTACGGGGTCAATGATCTTTTTCAAACCGGCGATGAGGAGCAGATCAAGCGCGACCTATCGGAGATTGTCGCAAAGCTACAGTCCGCAGGGACAAAAGTGGTGGTTCAGACGATTCCGCCCTTTGACTACTCTGGAATCCTGATAGAAAAGTGGAACCGTATCAATCAATACATCTTACAAAACCTGTCCACATGTGCAGACGGAGTTTTTGATGTGGTCCCGGTGCTGGCGAAGGATGGCGAGCATCCGTACCTGGCAAAATTCGGCGGACATCCCAATGCGGAGGGATGCAGTGCGTGGGCCGAGGCCCTGTATCCGGTGATGGACAAGTTTTTAGCCGGTGTAAACCGGCATTGACAAAATGTCCGCCCCGCAAGCGTGGCGCGGAAGACGGCAAAATAAGTCGAAAAGGGCTTGTTTTTTTTCAGGGCGAGGCTTATACTAGAGAAAAAGGAATTGAAAAGGAGAGATCATCATGTTGAATGAAAAAGTAGCCCAATTATTAAATGCTCAAATCAACAAAGAGTTTTATTCCGCGTATCTCTATCTAGATTTTGCAAATTATTATACAGAACACGGGCTGGACGGATTTGCCAATTGGTATCAAGTACAGGCGCAGGAAGAGCGGGACCACGCCCTACTCTTCATCCAATACCTCCACAATAACGGCGAGAAGGTTGTATTCGAGGCGGTTGAAAAACCGGAGTCCATCTTTTCTTCCACAAAGGATCCCTTGGCGGAGGGACTCAAACATGAACAGTATGTTACGGGCCTGATCCATGCGATCTATGCGTGTGCATATGATGTCAAAGACTTTCGAACGATGCAGTTTTTAGATTGGTTTGTGAAGGAACAGGGGGAGGAGGAGACCAATGCCGATACCCTTGTTAAAAAGATGGAATTATTTGGGTCTGACCCTAAGAGCCTATATATGCTGGATAACGAGCTGGGAGCTCGGGTCTATACGGCGCCCAGCCTCGTGCTGTGACACGGGCAGGCTGGTATAGAAAACTAAAACAGAATATCGCTGCTTGAACCGCTGGCTGACGCTGGCGGTTTTCTCATTTTTCACGCTTCCTTCTTCCCTAAAAGATGGCGGAACGCCAACTTTTATCATAAATTTTTTTAGAAAAACTCGGCATACGAAGAAAAGTTGCCATTTTTCCATATAATATAAGGGAGACCATAGAAAAACGGAGGGAGCTATGAAAGAGGAAAAGCTAAAAGAAAGCATGATCGAAGGGTACGAGAGGTGGCTGGTGGAAGAAGAGAAAAGCCGTGCGACGGTGGAAAAGTACGTGAGAAGCGTGAGCCACTTCGTGGCCCAAAACGAAGGGCGGAAGATCGACAAGGCGCTGGTGATGGAGTACAAGGCAGAGCTGGGAAAAACCTACGCGGCGACCAGCGCCAACGCCATCCTGGCCGCGGTCAACGGATTCCTGCGCTACTGGGGGCTGAGCCATTGCTGCGTCAAGCCGTACCGGGTGCAGAAATCCCTGTACTGTCCAGAGGAAAAGGAACTGAGCCGGGCGGAGTACGTGCGGCTGGTGAGAGCGGCGAAAGAAAAGCGAAGTGAGCGGCTGGCCCTGCTGCTGGAAAGCCTGTGCGCCACCGGAATCCGGGTGAGCGAACTGCCGTATATCACGGTGGAGGCCGCCCAGCGGGGGGAGGCGGTGGTGACGTGCAAGGGGAAAACGAGGACCGTGTTTGTGCCAAAGGCGCTGCAAAAGAAGCTCCTGCGCTACGCACAGAAGCGGAAGCTGAGCAGCGGGCCGGTGTTTGTCACCCGGACGGGGAAAGCGGTGAACCGGACGAACATCTGGCGGGAGATGAAAGGGCTGTGCCAGCGGGCGCAGGTCTCGCCGTCAAAGGTGTTTCCCCACAGCCTGCGGCATCTGTTTGCCAGGACGTTCTACAGTGTGGACCACGACGTGGCGAAGCTGGCGGATATCCTGGGCCACTCCAACATGAACACCACGCGGCTCTACATCATCAGCACGGGAGCGGAGCACCGGCGGAAAATGGAAACCCTGCGGCTGGTGATCTAGAGAGGGCAAAAAAAATAGCGCGTCCAGCGCCGGTCCACCGTTGAGGACGGAAGAATCCTTCTGTTGTAAACAGGACCTCCGTCTGCACAGTTCTACATATCCTTACTCTATCATATGCCGTCCCAAAAGTCAAGAGAGGAATGATTTGGGCGCAGCAAACAAGCCTTTTCGACCCATCGAACAGAAAAGGCTTGTTTGCTGCGCCCTGTCAACGCCGGTTTGGGGAGGTAGGCGGCATCAGCCCCTCTCTCCCCCCGAACGACTACAACAGAAGGATTCTTCCGCTGTAAAAACCCAGCGCGCAGGCGAGGGGGTCTGCCGCAGCCGAAGGAAAAGAGCCATGAGAGAAGCACAGGACCAACCCACAAGACAGGAGTCCAAGCCGCAGGGCGATCCCCGCGTGGAGACGTTGCTCCAAGCCTACCGCAGCTTGGCGGCGAAGGTGGACCGCTTGCAGGAGCGAATCCAAGAGCAGGAGAAACAGAGTACACGGATCGCGGAGGCCCTCGAGCGGGAGGGGGAAAGAGACTCCCGGCCCGCCGCAAGCCCGCAACAGGGGGAGAGCGCCCCACCCCAGGAGACAGAAGAGAGAAGGCTTCCCCCCGGGAAAAGCCAAAAGACAGGCCGGGCAGGAAAAATCCTGGGGGAGGTCGCCTTCTACGGAGCGCTGCTCCTGCTGCTCCTGGC
>CAUFVC010000025.1:0-12766 GCA_959029275.1 uncultured Eubacteriales bacterium
TAAGAGCGCTGTCCCAAGCGCTTGGCTGCAGAATAGAAGATATACTGGATTGACACTGATCAGGATGGATGCTCAATTCTTTTTATGCATGAATGCGCGGATCTCCCTTTCGGTGAGAGCCCTTTTCGTAATCAACAGGTTGTCGATTTCGCCGTCAAAAATGTTCTCGGAGTAGATCGCATTTCGATACCGGCCGATCTGCACCACCTCTGTGTTGGCATTGTTATATATCCAGACGGCCTTGCTGGTCTTAACCCATTCTCCGTCCACGTACAGACTATGCTCATCGTCTGCACGGTTGACAAAGGCGACATAGTGCCATTCGCCGTCGCACAATGGAACGTTAGGATCACCCCAGCTTATGTTCTCAGCCCTTCTACTTTTTTCATTCCAGCGCAAAAACTCCAAGCCTCCATCTTCGAAAACGGAAAATACATAGTCGATGTTGGACAACCGGTCACCCGGCCTGCCTTTGGACACGATGGAGCCCCCATCCATAGTGCGAACCCATGCGGCCACGGTAAATTCACTGTTCGGGTCGCCAAACTCCAAATGTTGCTCATGCTCGATTGTCACCCAGCTATTAACTGCGTAGACGCTTAAGCATTTTCCGTAGCCTGGCATACTGTCGATAAAGCTTCCCTTTTCGATTCTGCCAGCCATTCCTGCCGTAGAAATTCCATTGCCTTCAAATTTCCACTCCAGATCGATGGCGGCCGGCTTATCCTGCTGCATAGTGACATAACTTGGAATGACTTCTGCCATATAGACATCGTCAAAATAGACCCTCTCCAGCCCGCTATTTTCCGTCCTGCTCAGGCAAAGGACTACCGTGTCCTGTTGTGCTGTAAAGGTACAGCTCACCTGCCTCCATTTGGGGCTGGTATATTCAACGGATTGATCCACGGCAATGGTCCCATCTGGGTTCTTCACTGTAATTTTCCCTTTCACATTGGAGTCCACCTTGTACCAAGCTGTCAACTGGTACTGCTTCCCTATTTTCAGGTTGGAGATGGTCTGCTCTGCGGTGCTACTCCCCTCCATCAAGTACAGCGCCTGGTAATTATTCACATGTCCGTCCGCATCACTCCATCCCGATTTACTGCCATCAAATTCAACATCGATGACCCCATTGCCTTCGAGACTCCAGCTTCCCTCGTCCCCCATGTCAAAGCTCCCATTTTTTACTAGATTTTGAAATCGGATGCTTTTCGTTTTAAACGTAATCTGCGGCGGATTCATAAAATCATGGCCTGCTTTCCACGGGTCCTCGCCATACTCATATGCGCCGAGATCCGGGAATAGATTTTTATCCGGCGTAATTCCGGAGAGAATCAAGCCTTGATCAATGCAGCCGCTTTCGTCTGCCAGCGTATAATCTCCTCCAGCGGGGTTCACCAAATATTGACTCGCATTCTCTTTATTGTGGTATTCAAGTCCACTGCTCGAATCCTGCCATGAAATAGTACCTGTAAAAATATTGTTGATCAGAGCGACCCCCGTGGCGTCAGGTCTTTTACCCTTGGCCACTTTCACACTACTAAAATCGCCGCCTACGGTATTATTGTAAAACAGACAGTACTCGCTGGGCTGATTCATCTGTAGATTACAGCCTTTTAGAACGTTATGGTGAACAATCATATTGGAACAGAGGCCGTCCAGATACAATCCCTGCACAAACTTCTGCCCGTCGGTTTTTATCATGTCCGTTATGACATTATACGCGATCTCTGTGCCCTCTCCGTCCATGGACGAGACATACAGGGCCCCGCCATCGTCCACGAGCTTCATCCCTTCTGCCATGACATTGTAGGTGATCTGGCAGTTGTAAAAACCGCTTGTTGCCGCATTGATCAGAGAACGGCCCGCACTCTTCATCGTATTGTGAGAGATCAGACATTCCCTCGCATTTATAAGATGTATGGCGCAGGCGTAGGAGCCAATGTAATCCACATCGTGAATATAGTTATTGACAATGGTATGGCCCTCCCCGCTGACATATACGCCATTGCCGGAGCAGTATGCGATTTCACTGTTTTGCAGCGTATTTCCGCTGCCCAATATCTGAATGCCGCCCTCTCCTAAACCTTCTCTCTCCCCTGAACCCCAGCACTGGGCTCCCATACAATCCTCGCCAGATATGGAATGCTGTGCGTATTCGGCGGTGATCCGGTTGAGCACACAGCCGGTTGTGGCATTGTCCATCTCCACGCCGCACCCAAAAAAGTGAAGATTCTCGATCCGTATGTTGGATTTCCCATCTAGGATAAATCCGTTGCGCTGACTTTTATAGCACACATAGAGCTCCCCCGCATGGTCCTCGGGCGGTATGATATAGAGCGTCGTTTCATCTGCATTGTAATACCACTCTCCCGGCTGGTCCAGCAGACACATGGCATCCTGTATGAAGTACCGGCCACCCGACTGCACGGTCAGCTTACTTTGGCTTGTGCTCTGGTGAAAATGGATTTTTTTGGAACCGGTATCCACCGCCGTGATCCTGCTAGTCCAGCAGCTCCACCCCTTTGTATTTCTGGGGGAATACCATATCTGGGCTCCCACGAGCCCATTCACATCCGAGCCAATCATTAGGTTAATCTCGTCGCCTCTTAAGGTGTGATCCGTTAAGCCGACCTTTGACAAATTGGTGGGAAAGAGTTCCCCCATCTCCGTCGCATTGCCAGACCGGGCCAGGGTCATCATCTTGCCGGACCGGATGTCCCCGCTTGTCTGCGGATCGTAAAAGAATACTTGATTCTCATCCCGAGTGCTATTGCTATCTGTCCCCCACATTTCTACGTCTTGCGCCTTGAAAATGGTATATTTGCTTTTTAAATCCGTCTTCTCCCATCGCTCCGGCTCGATTTTCGTTAGCCCGCTGATGACTACATTCGCGCCGGGCGCCGCCTGAAATGTGATGGGCTTGCCCGCTTCCCCGCTGTTGGCCGGTTCAATAGGCCCCTCATATGTCCCTGACTCGATGATGCAGGTGTCCCCGGCCGTCATCCTGAGAGCCGCCCTCTGAATGCTGCTCCAAGGGTTTTCGTAGGACCCGTCCCCGTCATCGCTGCCTCTCTCTTCCGACACATAGAATCGATTGCCATTATTCTCTTGGGCATACGCCTGCGGAACCGTTCCGGGGAGGGAACACAAAAGGCTGAGTACACAAACAATGGCTGCTGCTTTTTTTATTGTATTCATCGCACTGTCTCCTCCGTCTTCGGAAATATACGCCAGATACTGGAAATAGCGAAGCCGATCCCTCGGCCCCGCTCTCCAGTATTCGCAAGATCACTGTGAGTCATTATTTCTGCGACTTCCACTGGTCCAATTGCTTCTGCAATTCATCCATAATGGCCTGATACCCTGCGTCCATCTTCGCCTGCGTTAATTTCGCCTGTACGTCCTTCTCTTCCTCGATAGGCAGCAGTCCATAGCTTCCTCCCGTTGCGTAGGAGCCCTCTACGGCGCTGACGTTGGCAATCTGATCCTTCACCTTCGTGTCGTCAAAGTAGAAGCCCAGAAGATGACTCATCTGGGCTTCCCCATTGAGTCTCTGGGTCTCCTCCCAGACATCGTCCGCCTGTCCCTCTACCAGATACGCATTAAACTGACAGCCGATTGCCCAGGCTAATCCGCTATACCCGCTAGTCACCTTGATCCGGGTGTCGGATTCCTTCGTGTAGTGCTTGCCTTCCTCCCCGAACACCAACAGATTATACAGCTCCTTATCGGTGTTGACCAGGTTAACTAACATCATCGCCCTCTCGGGGTTCTCCGATGTGCGGCTGACGGCGGTCACCGTGGCGGTTATGGAGCCTGTTGACAGTACCGGCAGACCCATGGGCTGCACATACACATCATGTCCATAGCGAGTCTTCATGTCCGCCTCGACGCCAGGTTTGTACACATCTTCCCACATGAATAATTTTCCTGCGGTGGCCAAATCAGAGGTATTGATCCCTCCAACACTGACATCGGCCGGGAAATATCCTTTCTCATACCACTCTCTGGCAAGCGCATAATCCGCCTGCTCCCGCTCCAAATACGCATCGCTGTCGAGAGGAACCACCTTGAGATCGCTGTTTACCGCTACCGTAGACACGATCTCCCAGTAGTTAGCCATGTCGCCGTAGTCAAATTTATTGTAGTCCGGCGGAATGGTCGTGATGCTTAGATCCGCTCTGCTGGCCTTGACCTTTTCAAAGATGGGAGTCAAATCGGACATTGTTTTGATGGCGGCGATATCGTCCTGCAAACCGAGTTCGTCCACAACATCCTTCAGGAATACAAGCGCCGGATACCGGAAGGAAACCTGATAGTTTGGCACTCCATAGATTTTTCCGTTGATTTTAACGCCATTCCAGATTGTGTCCGGTATCATGTCGGCGGTTTCCTTCGCATATTGGTCGATCAGCTCATCGATGGCGATGAACGCGCCTTTGTCTACATTATCCTTATAGCCAAAGAGCCAGTCGGATGTGTAGCAGAGATCAAACTTTTCATTGCCAGCCGCCTTCAACTGCATCTTCTGTGCATATTCGCCCATGGCGATGGGGACGAATTCGAGTGTCGCGTTAAGCTTCTCTTCTACGATGGCACTTGCCTTGCCGAATACTTCTTTGTCGTCGTCGTGGGTGTCGCCCAGGGTATACCAGATCAGATTCACCTTTTCCAACTCCGGCGCTGTCGCCTCGCTGCTCTCGGCCTTGCTGCTTTCCTGCGAGCTATTCTGTTGAGAGCTGTTGGACTGTGAGCTGTTCTCCTGGGGCTTTTTGCTGCACGCGGCAAGGGAGACCAGAAGCAAGATGATGGCCATGCCCAGAGACAATTGTTTCCATTTCATTTTTGTTATCCTCCTTTTATACTACACTATATGATAAAGGGATTCCCCTTCATCTTCAACACTTACCCCTTAACGGAGCCAATCACCAGCCCCCGCACAAAATACCGCTGAAAGAATGGGATGGTCAAGATCATAGGTCCGATGGCCACAACCGCCATGGCCATGCGCACACTCTCCGAGGGGACTTTAAAATCATTGAGAACCGAAGCCGGCAGCGTATTCATATTGTTTGTAATGGTCTCCAAATTCATCAGAATCTTTTGGAGCAGATACTGCAGCGGATACAGTTCTGGCTTGCTTATGTATAGAAGCGCCGTCATCCACTCGTTCCAGCGGGTCACCATGCAAAAGAGACCGATGGTCGCAATGCCGGGCTTTGAGAGAGGGATGATCAGAGAAAAGAAAATTCTGTACTCACTCGCCCCGTCGATATACGCCGACTCTATGATTGCCTCCGGAATATCGGATATCAGCGTTCGAAGAATAAAAATGTTCCACGCGCTCACCAAACTGTTCAGTATAAAGACCAGCAGCGTGTCCTGCAGGTGCAACACCTGGGTTGTCAAAATATAGGATGGCACCAAGCCCCCGCCAAACAGCATTGTAAAAAACAGATATCCCGAAATGAATCTGCGGTAGGCAAAGCACTTGCGCGACAGGGAATAGGCGCACATCAGCATGAGCAAAACGCTCAGGAACGTGCCAATCAGCGTGATATAAATGGTAACGCCGTAGGCATTGACAATCTGCTGCGGATTGCGAAAGACAAACTCATAGGCGATGGTACTCAGTTTGCGGGGAAATAGGCGATACCCATATTCATAGATGGAGGCTTCCTCTGTAAAGGAGATGGACAGAAGCATAAGAAGCGGAATCACAAAGCTGCTGCTGAGTATGACAAAAAATAGGTGAATTGGGATCCGGTATAGATTATGTCTTTTCCTGCTCATATCTGCCTCCTAAAATAACGAGTAGCCTTCGTCGATGGATTTGACGATTTTATTCGTGATAAGGACGACGATGACGCTTAGAATCCCCAGGAGAAACCCTGCCGCCGTACTCCTTCCAATCTCATTGGAATCCATCAGGGAGCGGAAAATATAGGTATTCATCACCTCTGTCGTCGGGCGCAGAAGCGCGGAATCTCGCGGCACTTGGTAAAACAGGCCAAAGTCGCCTCCAAAGATGCCTCCAATTCCCAGGATAAATTGAATCAGGGTGACGGGAATCAGATACGGAATGGAAATGTGCAGCGCCATCTGCCAGCGGTTGGCCCCGTCTACGCGGGCCGCATCGTAATATTCGGAATCTATGCCGACGAGTACGGCATAGTTCAACACGATACCATACCCCATGCCCTTCCAGTTGTATGTAAAGATAAGAATCCCCGGCCATACGGAGGCGTCGGAATACCATTGCTTAGGCTCAGCGCCAACGGCCTTCAATATCTGGTTGACCCAACCGTAGCCAGGGCTTAAAAATGCGTATACTACGAAGGCCACCACAACCCACGACAAAAAGTAGGGAATAAACATGGACGTCTGATAGATCTTGATAGCGGTTTTGTTCCGCAGCTCATTCATCAAAAGTGCAATCGTCGTATTGATGAAAGCGGCGAGCACAAGAAATGTCAAATTATATATGACGGTATTGCGCAAAATGCGCCATACTGCCGAACTGAATACGAACTTGAAATTCCGCAGTCCTACCCATTCGCTTCCCAATATTCCCAGATCATAGCGGTAATCCTTGAACGCTAACACAAGACCGCCAATGGGCACATAGTGAAAAATCAGTAAATAGAGTATCGCTGGCAGAGTCAGAATCAACAGCTGCCGATTCTTCTGAAATCGGATCCATCTCCGGCTCTGCCGCATCGCTTTGGCCATATCCCTAATCATCTCGCTTCCCAATCGTTCTTAATTGTAGAGCCTTCGGTTTCACCGGCGGCTTTTATTTTATATTACCAGCGGAAAATCCCGATGTAAAGTTCAAGATGTTAGGAATCGGTCCGATTCGGAACGGACTTTAAAAGGCCATCCTATGATTTTTGACTTGATCTAACAATTTCGTACTTTCTTTTTTAGCAGGTCTATGCTATGCTTACATCATAACCTTATCTCAATGCAATCGGAGGTCTGCATACGTGAAGCAAAGACGGAATTTTTCGGCCCATTCGTATGTCTCGCATTTTCAGGGGTACCTTTTTCAAATTTTCATAGGGTTTTGCGCGCTCAGTATCGTACTGATCTGTGCCACGGCATACACCGTCAGCCAGACGAGCATGGACCGTCTTTTAAAGAAAGAGCAGTCGTCCAACCAGCGGCTCTTAACCCAGATTGCGCAAAATTTTGACTCGCTCAACCACTATATTACGGAATGCAGTTCCAA
This sequence comes from uncultured Eubacteriales bacterium, assembly GCA_959029275.1. Taxonomy (GTDB): domain Bacteria; phylum Bacillota; class Clostridia; order Lachnospirales; family Bianqueaceae; genus Bianquea. The sequence continues at coordinate 7,238 of CAUFVC010000025.1, forward strand.
TCTATATCTGCTCGACGATGTCTCGCGCCTGCTTCACACCCCGGAGCTCTCCGATGTCACCCAATACCTCACGGTTCGGAATGTGCAGGCGAACACAAAACTGCTCCCCTTTATTGACTCCATCTATTTTTACAATGCGGTGAATGACAAGTGCTATTGTTTTTATATCAATCAAAACTCTGCGGTGAAGTTGTATTCCTCCGCTGAACTTCCGGATCAGGATGCGACTCAGATCATGAAGGGCCAGAGCTTATCCCCTCTCATCCCCTATCTGCGCAAAAATGTGGCGCTCCTGGACGACCGCTCCGACGTCTTAACCTACGCTCTGTACGAGAAAAACTATGAGACCAGTCAGCTGTACTCTTGTATTGTATTTAACGTTATGCCCCAGTGGCTTCTCGACAACTCCGTCTACATAAATATGGATCCCGCCAGCACCATTGTCATCGCCGGTGAAGAGGGAAGAATTTTGGCGGATACCTCTCAAAGTTTTGGAACCCACCTCAGCGGCCAGGCCTTCTACCAAACCTCGCGGGCTCTTACGGACAGCACAGGCGCTTACACTGCCAGTATCGAAAATGAAACTTATTTTATCGCCTATTACCACCTGCCGAACCCCGACTTTTATTTTTATTCCCTTATCCCCATGGAGAAATTATATGGGGACATCCATTCCGTTGTGCGGACTACGGTCCTAATCTCCATCTCTCTTTTGCTCCTGGCAATATTCGCGGCGTATCTTGTCTCAAAGCGCTTATCCCGCCCCGTCATTCAGCTGTATCAGAATATGCAGACTCTCTGCAATCTAACGCCTCCGGCCGCCTCCAATGAGTTTTCCGGGATGAATCTAATCGTTACCCAGACTCGCAAAAAGCTCATGGATCTGGAAACAGAACACTCCCACACGTTATATCTGGTGCGGTTGGATTTTCTCCGCAAGCTCCTGCAAAAACGCCTTGGGGAAGAGGATCTGAAAAATTCGCTGGCATCGCTGTCCATGTCCCTCCGGCCAGTGAGTCCCACTTTCCTGCTGCTAGCGGATTACGAAGCCGGGGATCTTTTATTCTGGGACGCTTCGGGGCAAAAAACAGACGCTCCCTCTGTTCTTCTGCAAAAAATATTTCCCCCTCACCTTCTCCTGTCGGAAGTCCTCATATTCTCCCAAAGCCGCTCTGTCTTTTTTCTGCAACCCTGTGATGCCTCTCTTTCCTATGATGAGATCTTTAAACTTTTAGTAACGCCGATTCAGCAGCTTCAAAATGAGTTCCGCACAGCCAACACCCACGGCTGTACCTTGGCCCTGAGCCGGCTGTATTCCGGTTTAGCGGAGATGGCCCATGCCTATCAGGAGACCTCGGAGTTGATGGAATATCGCCTTATACAGGAAAACGACGCGGTTCTGACAACCCAGTATCTTGATGAATGCCTCACTCAATTTCCGGATTTCCTGGCTGAGCAGGCTGAATCTCTTCAAAAAGCTTTAAAAAATGGTCAACTCGACCTTATGGTGAATCTACACAATTCTATCTGGGACTCTCTGACCGCCTTTTCCATCGATACGATTCGATACAGCATTTTCTATCTATCCATCATGGTCTTTCAATCCATATATGATTTGGAAAAAACGGGATTCTCCTTTGAGGTCAGCTATTCTAAATTCATCGATACCATCTTTTCAAGCGCGGATGGAAAACGGATCAACGATGAATTTATCCTTCTGTATCAGTCAGTCGCGTCGGTTCTTCAGCAGGACAAAGATCAGAAAAATCCTTGGCATCCGCTGGCGTGCAAGGTGAGACAATACGTCCTTGATCACTACGATATTCCCTATCTTTCCCTGAATCTTATAGCAAAGGAGCTTAAATATTCAACCTCCTATCTCGGGCAAGTCTTTCACGCGAATTTTAACACATCGGTATCCGGATTTATCAACGACGTGCGCCTTGAAAAAGCGACCGCTCTTTTAAAAGGAAGTGACCTGGCGATCGATAAAATTCTGGAACAGATTGGCTGGGAGAGCCAAAAATATTTTTTTACTGTTTTCAAGAAAAAATACGGGATGACGCCAATGCAGTACAGAATGATCCACCGCGGCGACGAATGAGGGTGTCCCTCTAGTCTCTTTGATATGCTCCCTGCCCGGCGACAAGTTTTTTTATTTCTCTTGTCTACCTAGAGGGGAGCCTGTCAATTCACGACTTTTGGGGACACCCTCATGTTTTTTATATTCTCAAGCGTTTTATACTTTCCATTTTTGAAGTCTACACCCTCATTTTAAATCCTCGCACGGCGTATAAAAAAATTTTTAAAAATTGACATACCATGTCAACTTTTCAAAAATATATGACATACTGTGTTCTTCTCAAAACGACTTTTTTCGATTATTATATATGTAGAACACATCGTTAATACTGCAACTACGAAAGGACGATACATATGCTGGCGAATATTCAGTTAGATTACAAAGATCTGGGGAGACAGATCCAGCTACGGCGCAAGCAGCTCAATCTTACGCAGGAGCAACTGGCGGAAAAGATTCCCTGCAGTCTTACCCATCTCTGCCGTATAGAGAGGGGCAACAAGCCTGGACTCGAAGTCTTGATTCGAATCGCGACGCTGCTCAACATAAGCCTGGACGATCTTTTCTGTCTATTTACGCCGCGGGACACCACACTGATGGAAATCCAGCGGCTTCTCTCCAATCGCACGCCGGCAGAGAAGAGAAAGGCGCTGGACATACTCACCGCCCTCTTTCAGGACTCCCGCTCCGCCCCACCTCCCTCTATCGTCCGCGACGCCGATGAGAGCGGCGACGGCTATGGGGATGGCGAGGCGCTATCGCCGGATGATGGAGCGGATCCCAATGCGCCGGAGTCAATGCCGGCGGATCATATCAAGATTAAAGCGGACGGTCTCTACCAGGATAAGTTTTTTGATCCAATGACATAAACATATTGTTTAAATTTTTACACGATTAGTCGCCAATATAACTCTGATCTATGGTGATAATCGGATGAAACTTTGCATCCCGCTGTCTCAAAAGTTCCTCGATCTCCTCACGAATCTGGTCTTTCGTTTGGCTGCGCTCATAGGGTACCTCCACGTCAAAGATCAAATTGATCTGTTTCTTCCCATCCAGCATTCGAAAATCATGCATTGTAAAGCGCGGGTCCACCTGTGAGATGCATTCCTGGACGATCTCTCTCATCTCATTCACCCTCTTGTCGTCGATGACGATGGGATCCAGGTGGATCAGGACTGTGATTCCCAATTTCTCTGAGATCTCACGCTCCGCCTGGTCAATGACCTCGTGGGCAAAGATGATGTTGCTGTTGGCCGGAACTTCCGCGTGGAGTGACGCGAGGATCTTGTTGGGCCCATAGTTGTGTACGATGAGATCGTGGACGCCGACAATCTCCTCGTGGTCGAGGACAAGTTCCTTGATGCGCCGCACTAACTCCTCCGAGGGGGGCGTCCCCAACAGCGGGCTGATTGTATCCAGCAGAACCCGGATGCCGCCTGCCAGGACCACCACGGCTATGACAACCCCCAGATATCCATCGATAGGGAAATGGACGAACTGACTCAGAATCAGAGACAGCAAGGCCACCGATGTGGTGGCGACATCGCTGATGCTGTCAAAGGCTGTTGCGTCCAGCGTCTCCGATCCCCCCATCGCCTTGCCGAACCCTCTGTTCAGGTATCCCATGAATAGCTTGACGCCAATGGCCAGAACGAGGACGAGGATCATGGGCGCGCTGAATTCGATTCCACTCTCCGCCGGGTTGAGGATCTGGTCGAAGGAGCTTTTGATAAACTCAAATCCCACTACCAGTATCAAGACCGAGACGACGACACCCGCTATATATTCGATCCGGCCGTATCCAAATGGATGCTTTTTATCAGCTGGCTTGGCCGATAATTTGAAACCTAGGATCGTGACTATGGATGAGCCCATGTCGGTTAAGTTGTTGAAAGCATCCGCCGTGACCGCTACACTCCCGGAGATGATCCCCACGAGAAGTTTTCCCATAAAGAGAAGAAGGTTCAGGCTGACATTGATCCAGCCGCTCAAAAGACCGATTTTTTGCCTTCCCTTTCTGGAATGCGGTTCTGTATCGCGAACAAAAATCGAAATTAATCTCTGTATCATGTAGATTCGCCTCTTGATTTAAAATTTATCGCTCTGTCTCGACAAGTAATGCTTATTTTTTTGATCTTTTTAAATCGTCATAGTAAGAGAATGCCTAATCTATGTTAATACTACCGTTTAAATATCACATTGTATGGTAATACTATCACATATATGTGAATAATGCAAGCTGATCTGCCGCCATGGGAATTTTGGTTTCCATAGTTTCCCGCGATCCAATTTGTAATGAGCTATTTCAAGTACATGGAAAAGCACCATTGTCGAGTACAACGGTGCTTTTCCTTTATATCACAGCTGGCTATTCAAATATGATGAACGGTTTACCGTTCTGCCTTTATAAGAGCACTTCCCGCCCTGTCTGCGCGGATGTGTACATCGCCTGTAAGATTTTGATCATGTCCACCCCTTGCTGCGGGACAAACATGGGCTCAACGCCGTTTTGCAGGACATCATAGAAATGTCTCAAGTTTGCTTCGTGCATCTGCATTCCACAGCTATTATCCACATTGGGGAGCAGGTCAACCGTCTGTCCATACTCTTCTGTGAAGATTTTAAGCTTCTGATCCACGCTGCTCCAACTGGAACCGGATTTCGTTCCCCGCAGCTCGACAAAATACTGTTCCTGCTCGATGTTCGACGCCCACGAGAATTCAATCTGCAGACATGCGCCGTTCTCAAAGCGGATAAAGCCCATGGCCAGATCTTCCACATCGAAGATTCCGTCCTCTTTTGCATCCCCGAAATTAGAATTGACGGAATCCGATATGTCGCTTCCGTCGGCAAATTTTGAATAGGTGCATCCGCTCACGGATACCGGACGAACGCTGCCCATAAGCCAGATGGTCAGATCAATCATATGAACGCCTAGGTCGATCAAAGGACCTCCCCCGGACTGCTCCTTCGTGGTAAACCATCCTCCTTTTCCCGGAATCCCACGTCTCCGCTGCCATCCGCACCGGCCCGCATAAATCTCTCCCATCTTGCCATCCTGGATGTACTGCTTTAAATACTTGGAGGTTTCCCAATAGCGATTATTGCGCATGACCATCAGCGTCTTGCCGCTCTGCTCCGCAGCGGCCTGCATTTTCTGTACTTCTTCCACGCTGACGGCATCCGGCTTTTCACTGAAAACATGCAGCCCTTTGTTCAGCGCCTTCACCGCGATGATGGAGTGCAGGTAGTTCGGGGTGCAGATATCGACAGCGTCCAGCCCTGGAAGCTCTAGCATCTCCTCATAATTCTCAAACACATGCGGGATTCCGAACTTCTCGGCGACCGCTTTTGCCCGGTCCACTTGAATATCGCAGACCGCCGCCAACTCTACCGTGTCCATCTTCGCGTACGCTGGCAAATGGGCGCCGTTGGCGATTCCCCCT